>CADCPU010000353.1 GCA_902803365.1 Oscillospiraceae bacterium | reverse complement strand
TTCCTTGTAAGACCTAAGATCATCCATGATGCGGTAAAGGGTCTTGCTTTGGGTGATATGATCTCCACGATGCTTTACAGGACTCGTCCTTATGAGCTCGTACCGGGCTCTGCCAATGCACTCTATTCCTATATCAACAGGATCGGACGTGCGATGATCAACAAGACTGATTTTGAGGATGATATCTCGGAGAGATATGACGTAGTCATGCCTAACAGCTACTTCTCCAAGACACCTGAAGAGAAGAAAAAGATCAGGGATTGTCTCGCAGATATCGGAGTCGATATGGAGAATCTCCCTAAGATCAAGAGCTACCATAAGTTCATCAAGTTTGCTGTCGAGAAGTTCGATAAGCTGCCGCTTCGCGATATCCCGAGAAAGCCGCGTGTCGGCCTCGTCGGTGAGATCCTCGTTAAGTTCCAGCCTGATGCAAACAACAATGCGATCGACGTAATCGAGCAGGAGGGATGCGAGGGCGTTCTTCCGGGCGTACTGGACTTCTTCCTCTATTGCTGTCACAACCCGATCTGGTCTGCAGAGAACATCGGCTACAGCAAGAAGACGGCGTTTATCAACCGTCAGGCGATCAACATCCTTGAGATGTACAGAAAGCCGATCAACGAAGCTTTCGCGAAGACGAACGGTAAGTTCATGCAGTCACAGAAGATCGACGAACTCGCTAAGAAGTCATGCTCGATCCTGAGTTGCGGTAACTTCTGCGGTGAGGGTTGGTTCCTTACGGCCGAGATGATCGAACTTATCCAGGAAGGCGTTCCGAATATCATATGTGCGCAACCATTTGCATGTTTGCCGAACCACGTAACAGGTAAGGGTATGATCAAGGAGCTCCGCCGTCAGTATCCGCAGTCGAACATCATTCCTATCGACTACGATCCTGGCGCTTCCGAGGCTAACCAGCTCAACCGTATCAAGCTTATGATATCCACGGCGCACGCAATGCACGCTAAGAATAACGAGGTAAAGTCATGAGAAAAGTCCTTCTGGTCGACGGATATTCGATAATGTACCGCTCGCATTTTGCTTATGCGGGCAGGGCGATGCTTACTGCTCCCGACGGTACGCCGACGGGTGCGCTGAGCGGATTTTTCAATTCGTTCTTCAGCGTTGTTGACGAGTATCAGCCGACGGATGTGTGCGTGCTCTTTGACGTTCATGCACCGACTTTCCGCCACAAGCTCTCAGAGGATTATAAGGCTACGCGTAAGCCTATGCCTGATGAGCTTCGCACGCAGATCCCGATCCTTAAGACCATCCTTGATAAGATGGGTATCGCGCGTCTTGAGAAGGAAGGTTTTGAGGCTGACGATCTTATCGGTACGCTCTCGAAAAGATTCTCTTCTGAAGGTGATGTCGTATTCATCTATTCGGGCGATCATGATGACTATCAGCTCATCGATCAGAATGTATCGGTCGTCCTTCCGCAGTCGGGTAAGGGAAAGCCTCCGCGCCTTCTCGTGACAAGGGAAGTCTTTGAAGAGATGTACGGCGTATCGCCTGATCGCTTTATCTATGTTAAGGCGTTGATGGGTGATAATTCGGATAACATAAAGGGTATCGACAAGGTAGGCGAGAAGACTGCTTTTAAGCTCATCTCAGACTATGGCGATATCGATAACATATATGCAAATCTCGAGTCTATAAAGGGTACTTTGAAAGACAGGCTCACGGGTCAGGAAGAGCACCTTGCATTGAGCCTCAAGCTCTGCACGATCGACCGTGATGTTGACGTTGAGACACCTGATACAAATTACGAAGTAAGTAAGGATCAGGAGCTCATGGATGAGCTTTCACGCTTGGGTCTTAAAGCTGTCATCAAAAAGCTCGGTATGACATCCATGAAGGTATCGCTGCCTGATATGAGCGGTGATATGGACAGGGCTGTTTTCGAGTACGCAGGCGAGATCGACGGACTTGCTGAGAATATAAGCATCAGCAAGGTCTCTGCGTCGGAGTGTGCTTCGAAGATCATCGGATTCGAGAACAAAGATGACGAGCCGTTTTATTCGATCGCGTTCTTTGAAGATATGCTACTGGTTGCATTAAGATCACAGAGCGTTGTTTATGCTGTTCCTCGGAGTGAGGCTGATACGCTCTGGAGCGAGATCGTCAAGGGCGGTGTCAAAGTGCTTCCGGTCAGCATCGATTACAAAACAAATAACAAAGTGCTCGCTAAGCCGATCGAGGGTTTGAAGAGCGTTTTCGATGTTATGATCTGCGCGTATGTATTAAACCGCGTATCGGGTAATGACGTAAGTTTTGAGACGATATATGAGCGCACGCTCGGACTTCAGTATCCGATCAAATCAGAGGTCGGACAGATCTCGCTCTTTGAACAGGTAAGCGAGAATGAGGCACAGGAGAAGGCCGCAGCCAATGCACTATTGTCCGTATATGTTGCTATCTCGCAGTTCCGCGAGATCAAGGAAAACAAGATCGAGGATCTTCTCTTTGCGATCGAATTTCCGCTCGTTATAACACTCGACAGGATCGAGCGAAACGGAATGCACGTATCGAGCGAGGAACTTAAGAATCTTCATGAGGAGTTTAAGTCGCGTATCGAAGTGATCGAAAACAAGATCTATGAACTTACGGGTCAGGAATTCCTCATCAGCTCACCGAAGCAATTGTCGAGAGTCCTCTTTGAGGATCTCGGATTAAAGCACGGCAAGAAGAGCAAGACGGGATCTTATTCGACGTCGATCGAAGTATTGAACTCACTTCGCGATGATCATCCTGTGATCCCTTATATCATTGACTACAGGAGCCTTACAAAGCTTGATTCGACTTATGCGACAGGTCTGTCTGATAAGATCGGCCCGGACGGCAGGATCAGGACAACTTTTACTCAGGCTCTTACAAATACTGGAAGGCTATCTTCAACAGAACCGAACCTTCAGAATATCCCGGTAAGGACTTCTGAAGGCGAGCGTATCCGTAATGCATTTACTGCTCCTGAAGGAAGAGTTCTCGTTGATGCGGACTATTCTCAGATCGAGCTCAGGCTTCTCGCATCCATGTCTCGTGATGAGGTCATGATGTCTGCTTTTAATGAAGGACAGGACATTCACAGAAGGACTGCTTCACGCGTTTTCGGAGTCGATGAAGCTGATGTTACTTCAAAGCAGCGTTCGGCTGCAAAGACGGTCAACTTCAGTATCATATACGGTGTTACCGAGTACGGCTTATCGCAGGATCTCGGATGCACTTATATCGAGGCTAAGGAACTCATCAAGTCATACTATCAGCAGTTTCCGCGCGTACATGAATATCTCGAGTCGCTCAAGAAAAAGGGCGAGGAGCTCGGTTATGCAGATACACTCTTCGGGAGAAGAAGATATCTTCATGAGCTCGCGTCACAGAACAAGAACTTGAGAGAGTTCGGCTTCAGAGTTGCCATGAATACTCCGATCCAGGGTACGGCGGCTGATATAATTAAGATCGCGATGAACAGGGTCAATCATGCGCTGCTTAAGCAGATACCTGATGCAAAGCTTGTCATGCAGGTTCACGATGAATTGATCGTAGAATGTTCTGAGGCTGATTCAGAGGCTTGCGCAAAGCTTCTTAAGGAAGAGATGGAGAAAGCCGTAAAACTTAATGTTCCGCTTATTGCGGACTGCAATATCGGACATACCTGGCTTGAGGCCAAATAGGAGGCAATATGTTTGTTTTAGGTGTTACAGGCGGTATAGGGACCGGCAAGAGCACGGTCAGCAATATCCTTCGCGAGCGCGGACTTCTCGTGCTCGATGCCGATCAGATCTCGCGTGATGTCACGGCAGAGAACGGCATTGCCAACGAAGAGCTTGCTGAGGTCTTCGGACCGCGCGCTATCAGGAATAACGCGCTCGACCGCAAGTATATATCTTCGATAGTCTTTAACGACAAGACAAAACTCGATATCCTCTCGGCTATCGTGCATAAATATGTTTTAAGAAAGATCGCTGACGATCTCGAAAAAGAGCGCACACGCGGCACCAAGTGTGTCGTTCTTGACGTACCGATCCCGGTCGAACGCGGCTTCGTTGATAAGTGCAATCAGATCTGGGTCGTTACCTGCGATACTGAAGTAAAGCTCGAGCGCCTCGTAAGACGCGGCATGAACCTCGACGATGCAAAAAGAAGGATCGCGATGCAGATGACTGACGAAGAGTATGTCAACATCGGAGATCACGAGATCAGCAATTCCGGAACTCTGGCGGATCTTGAAGCCCGCGTTGAAGAGCTCATCAAGACACAGCTTCACGAGAGGGGAATAAGGATATGATAACTGCAGGACAGATCATTTCTGTTACGCTCCTGGTCATTGCGCTGGCGATACTCATGATAACGATCTTCACCAATAAGCTCACCAAGCCCGTGAAGTTCAAGAAGTATTTTGTTGCCGCGACAGTCGTATACGTTACGGGTAATATCCTGATCTCGACAGTCGTCAGCATAAAAAAGGAGATCCCGCTGGCCTTTACGATCATCTCTGAATGCTCCGTGATCGCCATCTATCTTTTCTCGATGATCATGATCAACAAGCTCGGAAAGAGCATAGTTGAGCTTGAAGCAGAGGAAAAAGAGCCTTCGTAACAGATTGTTTACAAATTTTTGGTCAAAAATGGTCACAAATGGTACCTGTCAGAAATTTTTAAGAAAAACAATAAGACCGCTCGATCGAGCGGTCTTTTGTATGTTCATAAATTTTTCTGAGTGAACAATAGATCAAACGTTGAAACGGAAGAGAACAACGTCTCCGTCCTTCATAACGTACTCCTTACCCTCGGATCTTACGAGACCCTTTTCGCGGGCTGCTGCATATGTTCCGCAAGCCATGAGATCGTCAAAAGCAACGACTTCAGCTCTGATGAATCCGCGCTCGAAGTCGGAGTGGATCTTACCTGCAGCCTGAGGAGCCTTTGTTCCCTTCTTGATAGTCCAAGCACGAACTTCCTGAGGACCGGCTGTGAGGAAGGAGATGAGACCCAAGAGCTTGTAGGAAGCCTGGATCATCTTGTCGAGACCAGCGCTGTCGATCCCGAGATCGTCGAGGAACATCTGACGGTCTTCAGGCTCGAGCTGTGAGAGCTCTTCTTCGATCTTAGCGGAGATAACGACTACTTCGCTTCCGGACTTCTCAGCGATCTCGCGAACTGTGTTTACATAAGGGATGTCAGGGTTCTTGATGTCTGCCTCTGCGATGTTTGCGCAGTAGAGGACAGGCTTCATGGAGATGAGCTGGCACTCCTTTGCGATAGCGAGTTCTTCGTCGTCGAACTCGAGAGATCTTGCAGGCTTTTCAGCGGAGAGGCACTCGTAGATCCTCTCGTAAACAGCAAGGATAGGAGCATAGGACTTGTCGCCGCCCTTCATCATCTTGCTTGTCTTCTCGATACGCTTTTCCATGATCTCCATATCGGAGAGGATGAGCTCGAGCTCGATAGTCTCGATGTCACGCTTAGGGTCAGCGCCGCCTTCTACGTGAACAACGTTGCCGTCGTCAAAGCAGCGTACAACGTGGCAGATAGCGTCTACTTCACGGATGTTGGAGAGGAACTTGTTACCAAGACCTTCGCCCTTGCTTGCGCCCTTAACGAGACCTGCGATATCAACAAATTCGATGATAGCCGGGGTGTATTTCTGAGGATCATACATCTTAGCGAGCTCGTCGAGTCTCTTGTCAGGAACCGATACAACACCTACGTTCGGTTCGATCGTGCAGAAAGGATAATTGGCTGATTCTGCACCTGCTTTTGTGATGGCATTGAACAATGTGCTTTTTCCTACATTAGGTAATCCGACTATACCGAGTTTCATTTTAATACCTCTTTATTATTTAATAACGCGACAATTATAGCCATTTAGACCTTGTTTTACAAGGGGCTTAAAAATTTATGGTCAAAAACGACATCGGCGTACCAGTCGTTTTCGGCGTTTTTTGACGTTCTTCTACTTTTTTGTTCCAAATTGTTCCGGTTTTCGCGAAAACGGGGGTTACGATGAAAGCAAAAAAAGGAGAAATCAAAATGGCTTCAAAGATCACTACAGGTAAAGTCTATTCAAGCTTCGCAGACGGACCGGAGGGACGCAACGCAATAATCGAGATCTCGTTGTCTTCAGGTCTTCCGTCGTTCGACATCATCGGGATGTGTGACGCGTCGATCAGGGAATCGCGCGGCAGGATCATGACCGCCATAAGACAGGCGGGCTTCTCGATCCCAAAAGGTCATATTACAGTAAGTATTACTCCTTCTTTTATAAAGAAGAGCGGTTCCGGATTTGACCTGCCGATTGCCGTCGGAATGCTCCTTGTAAGCGGCCAGATCCCGGGACTGTCATCTCTCAGGGTTTTCGCGAGCGGAGAGCTGTCTTTAAAGGGGGAGGTCCTTGCGACTCCGGGTGCCGTTATGAGAGCGAGGACTATAGTAAATAACAACTTTGATGTCTGCTTTGCTCCGCGCGGTGAACGTGACAGCTATGCCTGCTGCGGCGCGGGCGCAGTCTTTGTTGATGACTTAAGGGAAGTGTGCGGTCTTATTAATTCCTATAAGTTTAATCCGCTGATACCGACGCTTCCCGATCCGGGCGAGACTTCATATGAAGGAATGGATTTCTCTGTCCTTAAAGGCCAGGAGAAAGCGTCGCGTGCGATCCTGCTCGCGGCCGCGGGCTGGCATAACACGCTTCTTATAGGAAGCCCGGGATCAGGCAAGACGACGGCCGCACGGATAATAAAGGGCTTGATGCCGGACTTGGAAGCGCGCGAAGCCTGTGAATGCTTTGCGCTCAGAAACGCACTCGGACTTGATACCGAGTTTACGGCCAGATCATACTTAAGGCCTTTTCGCACCGTAACGCCGGGTATCGGAACATCGGCTCTTCTCGGGTCGGCTTCAAAACAGCTCCCGGGTGAGATAAGCCTTGCTGATCACGGCGTGCTGTTCATGGACGAGCTCTGCGAATTCTCTGCCAAGATGATCGATGCATTAAGGCTGCCGATGGAAGACAGGAATATCGTCCTTAAATATTCCGGAAGAGCGGTTACATTCCCGTCGGACTTCCTGTTTGTAGGTGCGACCAATCCGTGCCGTTGCGGTCTCGTTCTCGAAAAGCCCACCAAGTGCACATGCTCGAAGTCCGTGCGCGAAGGATATCTCAATAAGCTCTCGGGCCCGTTCCTGGACAGGATAGATCTTTTTACTGAAATGTATTCGGTAGATGCCGCGGGACTTAAGGATTCCGTATCTTCACAGGATATAAAGAAGAGTAAGGAACTGAGAGAACTTGTTTCAAACTGCTGGGAGATCCAGCGCGAGCGCTTTAAGGATACTGAGATGCCAAACGCATTAAACGGCTGCTTTGATTCAGAGAACCTCTCTGAGATACTAAGGGCTGATTCAAAGGTAGTAGAGAAGGCCGCGGTCGCTGCATCTGTAGGCGGTTATTCGGTAAGGAGCTTCAAGCGCTTGATCAAGGTCGGCAGGACGATCGCAGATCTTGAAGGCAGGAAGGATATTAAGGAATCGGATATCGGAGAAGCAATGAGCTTCAGATTCAGGAGGGTAACATGAACAACATCGAAGAGATCTGCCTGTGGGCGGCAGCATATTACGGAGCCTACTTTAACGGACGCGAAGTCAGACAGCTTCAGAGCATGGGACTTCTTACACACTTTTGGGATATGACGCAGAGAGAGTTTTTGAGCAGCATCGATGAGCTTGATATCAATCTTAAGCTTAAAGAGAAACTCAAAAGGACTTCCAGAGAGATAGACCGCCTCAGGTTCAAAGGCGAAGCGCTTCAAAGAACCATGGAGGCACTTGATATATTTATAGTAAGTGAAGAAGACAGTGATTTCCCTTACTACTGGAAAAAGTTGAGCGGTATGCCGAAGCTGGTATTTGCCAAGGGCCGCCGCGAGGTGTTGGAAAAGTCCGAATCAGGCAGTTGTGCCGTTGTAGGATCAAGAACTCCGAGCGCTTATTCTCTGCAGGCTACAAGGGATATGGTCCGCGATATGGCAGCAAAAGACATAACGATAGTATCGGGAATGGCGCTCGGTATAGACCGTGCGGCACATCTTCAGGCGCTTAATTCCGGCGGGCCGACTATCGCATTTCTTGCAGGCGGACCCGATAACATTTATCCGTGGGCCAATAAGGATATCTATGATTCAATGACTGAGAAGGGGCTCATCATATCGGAGATGCCTCCGGGC
>CADCPU010000352.1 GCA_902803365.1 Oscillospiraceae bacterium | reverse complement strand
GCCAAGGAACTGGACGTACCGCTTGATACTTATATCCAGGGCGTTTTCGGAAGCCAGGTATCCGAACAGTGCGTAAGAGACACTCTCGCAAAGAAGTACTTCACTGAAGATTACGGTTCCGACGCAAAGCTCGTCGAACTCCAGGCTTCGCCTGACCAGGCAAATGCCGCATACGAAGCTAACAAGAACACTTACGACCTCGTAAGCTATAAGCTCTTGAGGATCACATACGAGCAGGCTGATCAGGCTTTCGTTGATACGGCCACAAGACACGCAAACAAGATCATCGAAGCTATGGGTCACGATCAGTCAAAGTTCGAGACCGCAGCTTCCGAGTATTTCTCAGGCGACGCCAAGGAAGAACTCATGAAGCCTGATTCAAGACTCGTCAAGGATGCCCGCTATACGGACTTCGATCACAACGAGTTCAGAGACTGGCTCTTTGAGGACGGAAGACAGTCGGGCGATACCACGATCTTCCAGGATGAAAAGGGCTTCCCTATCCTCCTCTGCTTCGTATCAAGACAGCCGCAGAGCACACCGCTTCGTAACGTAAGGATCATCGAGATCACGGCAAACGAAGAATTTACGCTCGGTGACGCACAGGTACTCGCACAGGAAGTCTACGATTATATCGATGACAGCGTATCACTCCAGTCAGTTGAAAGCCGCTTCACAGATGAGGTATTGGCAGGGATCATCAAGGTTTCCACAAGCTCAGATACATATCCGGGCAAGTTCGTTGATCCGCTCGATTCCTGGATCTTCTTTGAGACGAGAAAAGCGGGCGACAAGGACATCCTCGAGACAGAGAACGGATTTGACGTACTCTACTTCATCGAAGAATCCGAGATGCCTGAGTGGTACGACAGAGTCAACAGCTTCATCCGAATGAACAACTACGAAGCGTTCATGAACGAACAGCTCACCGAATACACATACGAGTTCAATCAGTCCGGACTTGATCAGATCTTTGACGTGCCATGACGGAGATATATGCCGTAAGACACGGTAAGACCGTGTGGAATCAGGAAACAAAGATGCAGGGAAAACTCAACTCTCCCCTGACGGATGAAGGGATCAACGGAGCGATCGATCTCCGCCCTCAGATCCGCGGTAAGGACATAACCGAAGTACTGGTAAGTCCGATGCCGAGAGCACTGCAGACCGCATACCTTGCAACGGAGGGCAAGCTCCCCATAAAAGTCGAACCGCTCCTGCGCGAGATGGATCTTGGTATATGGGAGGGTGTCCGTGCCGCAGAAGCATACGAAGAGTATCCGGCAGAATATGACAGGTTCAAGAGCGAAGCTCATCTGTACACACCGATAGACGGTGGAGAGACTTTCTTTGAAGTTGACGCGAGGGTCAGAGAACTCATTAAAAAGCTCACCGAGAGAGAAGACAACGGCCCGATCCTTCTGGTCACACACCAGATATTGGTGCAGACACTTCTTACGATCCTCGAAGGAAGAGACGTATCGACGCTTCGCAAGACAGCAGTTGTCGAACAGACAAAGCTTTTCAGGTTTATGATCGACAAGCCCGACGAGAGCGGTATTTCCAAAGCCGTGATACTTATGAGGAACGGCATACCTGCAAAAGAAGAATACTTTTTTAAACTGTAAAAAAAGGATGTCTCACATCAAAGTGAGGCATCCTTTATAGTTTTTATACTGATCAATTGTCATGAAGCGTACATCACCATCAGGATCGATCCATAGAACAGTGACAACAACATAACCACTGCAACTATGACCGCGATGATCTTAACGCTTCTTTTTACCTTCTTCTCATTAGCCATTATAGTCGTGACTGTCTCCTATCGTCAGATTGAGCGTGACTTCTTTGCCGTCTCTCTCGACTACGCATTCTATAACGTCGCCGACCTTATGCGAGTCACGTATTTCAATAATATCACTTGTCGTCTTAATTTCAATACCGTCCATCTTAACGATCTTATCGTCGATCTTGAAGCCTGCCTGGGCACCCGGACCGTCCGGGAAAAGATCCTGAACATACACTCCCTCGACTGCTCCGAAGTATGACTCCTCCATGATCATACCGACCGTGATTCCGAGATATGGCCTGTCTGCCACATAACCGTGCTGGATCAGCGATTCGATGATACCCTTTACCGAATTGATCGGGATCGCAAATCCCAGACCTTCTGCAGTGGATATCTTGGCATTTACGACACCTACGACCTCACCAAAGGAATTCAGGAGCGGTCCGCCGCTGTTACCGTTGTTGACGGATGCATCCGTCTGAATGAGGTTCATCGTATAGCCGTTATTATTCATCGGGCGCTCTTTACCTGAGACAACTCCGACGGTGATCGTTCCTTCAAATGTTCCGAGAGGATTACCGATCGCTACTGCGAGTTCACCGTTACGGAGAATATCGGAATCTCCGAGCGTGACGGTCTTAAGTTCCTTGTCAGGCTCGATCTTGATGACGGCGATATCAGTCTGGATGTCAGAACCTACGACTGTCGCTTCGAACGGCTCTTCGTAATCCTGGACATATACCTTGATGCTTCCCTTGAAATCCTCGTTCTTAAGATCAGCCACTACATGCTCGTTGGTCACGATATAGCCGTCCTTCGAGATGATAAAACCTGAGCCTGCAGATACTGCGCTATCATAAGAAGTTGCATTCTCTTCGTAGATATAGATCGTTACCGTAGCAGGCGAGACGACTTCGCAGATCTCAACGGTACTGAGCGTCTTCTTGCCGTCGATATGTACGGCAGCCGCATCTTCTATGGAAAAGTGCGGATCGATCGCTTCTTCATTCGAGATCTCGGTATTGACCGGTTCGGTATCGGCTTCAGTCGGCTTGATCGCGCCTTTGTTTGCCCTCTCAAGTTTGCCGCTCGTGAGCATAAATACATATGCTGACTGAAAGCAGATATATATCGTCGCACAGATAAGGAGAACTGTTAAGACTACAAGCGGAGTCTTGCTCGGCTTCTCAGGTTCCTTATAGATGATCTTCACCTGTGGCTCCGGCTCGGATTCAGGTAAAGCCTCACCTGTGATCTCTGTCGTTTCCAACGGCTCCTTGATCTCCGGCTGCACGAACGGAGTCTCTTCAGCAGCATGTTCATCGGCACTCGTTATGCCGTTAAACATACTTGTGTTTTCTATATCTTTGTTTTCGTCTTCAGACATATATGCCTCCTGTTATTCCGCCTCGTCGATCTCTTCTTCACAGAATTCGAACTCGCCGCTCACGGCTTCCGTCTCGTCGATCTTCTCCGGCATTATCGTTCCCGAACTTACGTCAAAGACGAAATCGGTAAACTCCTGTGCCTTCTCAAGCGGAATATTATTTATGAACTCGACGTTCTCGCCGTATTCGACGTTTTGAACCGTCCAGCCCTTATTGTTTATCTCGAAAATAAGTTTATCACAATTTTTGTAGTCTACACGCGTCTTATACACCGCACACATCTCAAGTGTCACCGGAAGAGCTTTCTTGACCGCCTCAGAAGCAGCCTTCGTATATGCACGCATCAGTCCGCCCTTGCCCAAGAGTATGCCTCCGAAGTACCTGGTTACAACGACTGCGATATCGGTAAGTCCGTTCTTCGTCAAAACGGACATGACAGGAAGACCCGCAGTACCTGAAGGTTCACCGTCATCACTGTATTTCTGGAGATTGATATTCTTCTTTAAGACCCAGGCATATACATTATGCCTTGCATCAGAATGCTTCTTTCTTATCTCGTCGACAAAAGCATCCGCTTCTTCTTTTGTAAGTACGGGTTTGCAATATCCGATAAAAGTCGATCTTTTGACTTCGAATTCATAAGTCGCGTATTCCCTGACCGTCCTTCTCCTTATGGGAACTGCGGGAAGCGCCGACTCGACCTGTTCCTTATTCCTGGCCATCACCGTTAACTCCGATACACCAAGGTATCAGATGAGCTCCTTATATCTCTGATAAGCCATCATCAGAAGGGATCTGTCCTGGCTGTATGTAACCATCTCCATGGCTTTGTCTATCGGGAAGAATCCGCCGTCTATGAAGTTTTCTTCACTGCTCGGCGTTACATTATTCTCTGAAGTATTCATAACGAACCAAGAGACATTATTGTGGATAGGTTTCTGTCTCGTGATCGAGTAGAACTCATAATTGGTCTTACCGCATGGAGCGAGTATCGAAGCATCTATGCCCGCTTCGATCTTGATCCTCTCGACTGCAATATCCTTTTCCTTCTGTCCGACTCTGACAACACCCTTGGGGAATACCCACTCGTGCTTATCATTCCTTAGCATAAGGACCGAATCATTGTTAAATACTATACCACCTGCGCAGTTGCGGATTATCATAGAACCTCCCGACACCGTGTGTCTCTTTACACTTATTCTACCATATCTCATTTATTATTTGTTGTTTTTCTGTCTGCACTGTATAATCAATAGGTATTTTATTTATAAAGAGGGATCAGATGGATAACGACGGTAACAAGACAGTAAAGGTTAAAGAAACAGGAGCCATCAAAGCACTTCAGGCTCTTACCTTTATCCTTGCCTTTTTTGCACTGATATTGGGTCTGGTCGTAGCAGGGGGATTTTTCTCCAGACTTGCAAACGGCACGACTGATCAGATGTCGCTCAGCATAACAGAACCGACTGTCTTTACTACGGTTACGGAACCTACAGTTCCTCCGACGCCTTCCCCTACACCGTTTGTCATAAACGAAAATCTTGACTTCGGTGAAGAGAAGAACGCACTCTGCGAAGAATACTTCGGACCGCTTCCGGAGGTTGATGAGCCTGTACCTCTGAGACACAAAGAGGTCAAGGGCATCTATGTGGGTGCCGCATTCAATATGGAAGCCAACTACGAACTCGCAGCCAATTCCGAGATCAACGCCTTTGTATTGGATCTCAAGGAATACTACGGAGTCCTTTTCGACAGCAAGAACGAAGTAGCCAAGAAGTCAGGTTCGGTCAACGTACAGTATGACCTCAAGGAGATATGTGACGAGTGTCACTCCAGAGATATCTACGTGATCGGAAGAATAGTCGTATTTAAAGACCCGATGCTCATCGCGGCAGAACCTGACCGAGCCATCTGCGACAGCTCAGGCACGCCGCTCCTTTTCTCCAACGAGGGCTCTTCGAGCTTCTTGAGTCCTTATGATACGAGAAACTGGGATTATCATATCGAACTTGCTCTTGAAGCGCTCGATTACGGTGTCGACGAGATCCAGTTCGACTACGTAAGATTCCCGACAGGATCTTCTACCACAGGCAACAAGGCTTACTTCGGAGTAGAAGGCGAAGTTCCTGATAAGTATATGGCGATCGACAGATTCCTTCAGACAGCAAGAAGAAGGATCCAGGATACTACTGGAACACCTGTCTCCGCAGACATCTTCGGTATCGCGGTATCTTCCCCGCTCGACGGAGAGATCCTCGGACAGGATTGGTCGAACATCGGATTTACGGGAGTCGATTCTCTGTGCCCGATGATCTATCCTTCACACTACGCACTCGGAACAATGATGAACGGTCACGTTCACGAGTTCCCTGACAAGGCTCCGTACCAGGTAATGTTCGACGCGCTCTCGATCGGATCACAGTATCACACAAGACCGGGATACAGTACGGTAAGACCTTATTGTCAGGCCTTCACCGCAAGCTACATCGGAGCAGGCAACTATATGGTCTACGACTACACAGCGATAAATGACCAGATAAGAGCCATCGAGGATACGGGACTTTCAGAGTTCATCCTGTGGAACGCAGGAGGTGAATACCCGTCAGGACAGTACGGCGGAAACAACGGCTAAAGCGCCTGCGCTATGTTGATATTTAAGTTCAATAAGAATAAAATAAACAAGATAAAAATTTGGAGGGATGTCTATGTTGGATATCAAATTTCTCCGTCAGAACCCGGAGATCGTAAAGACAAACATCAAGAATAAGTTTCAGGACGATAAGCTTCCTCTTGTCGATAAGGTAATCGAACTCGACAAGGAATTCCGTGAGAGCAAGACTCGCGCAGAATACTTGAGAAGCCAGCGTAATTCCATAAGCAAGCAGATCGGTTTCTTCATGGGCCAGGGCAAGAAGGACGAAGCAGAGAAGGCTAAGGCTGAAGTTGCTTCCATGGCTTCCGAGCTCGAGGCACTGTCCGCTAAGGAGACAGAGCTTGAGGAAGAGATCAGAAAGATCATGCTCGTTATCCCTAACATCATCGATCCTTCCGTACCGATCGGTAAGGACGACAGCGAGAATGTCGAGATCGAGAAGTTCGGTGAGCCTTTTGTTCCTGAGTTTGAGATCCCTTATCACGTTGACATCATGGAAAAACTCAACGGTATCGATCTTGATGCAGCAAGAAGAACATCCGGTAACGGTTTCTACTACCTCAAGGGTGATATCGCAAGACTTCACTCCGCTATCCTCTCTTATGCAAGAGACTTCATGATCGACAGGGGATTTACATACTTCGTTCCTCCGTTCATGATCAGATCCGCAGTTGTTAACGGCGTTATGAGCTTTGCTGAGATGGAGAACATGATGTATAAGATCGAGGGCGAGGATCTCTACCTCATCGGTACATCCGAGCACTCCATGATCGGTAAGTTCATCAATACTCTCACGGACGAGGATCAGCTTCCTCAGACTCTTACGAGCTATTCTCCCTGCTTCCGTAAGGAAGTCGGTGCTCACGGCATTGAGGAGAGAGGCGTATACCGCATCCACCAGTTCGAGAAGCAGGAGATGATCGTTGTATGTAAGCCTGAGGAGTCCAAGAAGTGGTATGACATACTCTGGAAGAATACAGTAGATTACTTCAGATCCCT
>CADCPU010000351.1 GCA_902803365.1 Oscillospiraceae bacterium | reverse complement strand
TGTACTGTAATTTTGCCTTCTTGAACTCGAAAAGCGCATACTCGAAACGTTTTTTCTGAGAATCGTACTGTAAAGCCCGCAACCCGTGGTGTGGTCACACTGTAGTACAACGTACATAAGAAGGGAGAGGGATACTACCGACCGCGGCCGTTTCTTTCTTAGAATTTACCCGTAAAACATCAAACCCCGGATCTGGTGGGAACCGGGGCTGACTTAGAGGTTATGAAGTATAGAAGTTATGTTATGGAGTATTCTCTTATGATGTTATGATGCTTTGAGAAGATTACAGGAGAAATCTTCCCTTCTGAACATGAGCTTGCCGAATTTGTTGATGACCGACTCATCCGAGATCTCGTCGATGTCCTCGTAGAACTCCGTGCAGTCATCGAAAAGCATTACTACCTTAAGCTCATTGAATTCTTCGTTTGTAAGTTCGTAGATCGTTCTCATCTCTTTTGTGTTGTTCATAGTTTTGTATCCCCTTGCAAAAGCCTTATTCGTTTTTGTTATGACAGTATAATAACCGAACTCGCTTGTTCCAACTATCGAATCGCCTTACACCGGTCTAACATTTTTGTAAGTTGTTTCTCTCTATGTCTATAAGACGTTTTTGTTTCCTCATCCGTTGCAATAAATGCGGAAGATCGAGAAATTTTTTTCCCGATCCCCGCGTATCTGTAAACTGTACCCGCGGGATCTTGGGTTTTGTATGGGTGTTATGCGTATGTATCTGTTCTTATTCAAAGGTCTTTGTTTACCCGCGATACAAGTTACATTCCTTCTCCTTTTGGAGGTATCAGCTGAACAGCTTCGGCCTGCCGTTTTCCTTGACCTTGAGAGTATAGATATATGTGACGTTTCTTAAGTTTACGACCATCGGGTCATGACCTTCGCATTCAACGACAATGTAATCCTCGCCCGCATCCTTGATGATGCCCTGAAGGTACGCGCCCTGACCTGATGTAAGTGCGATATTTACCCACTTTCCTCTGTAACCTTCCAATACGTCGCTCATTTTCACTTCTGTATCCTCCGTTAGTTTTTTATCTTGATGGTGTTATTCTACAAGACGTGTTTAAAGCCAGCGCCAAGAAAAGTTTAAGAAAAGATAAAGTCTTCCGGGACCTCGATCTCAGATGCACAAAGCCCGCTTAACTGCATAACACAGATCCGGGAGCAAGACGTCAAGGCTGCCTTGGGCACCGCTTCGCGGCTTCGGCCTTGACGCCTTCGCCGCGGATCTGTAAAAGGACCTCAAGCGGGCTTTGTAATCTTGCTTTTTCGTTTTGACTCCCTGAGGCAGTCATTCGTTATTTCAGTTTTTCGCTTTGGCGTCCTAAGGGAGTAAAAACGGAAAAAGAACACAAAAAACTCCGCCGGCCGCACAAACAGCCGACGGAGCTTCTTGTATAAACATACATTATTTAAGTCTTGCGCCTCTCCGCAAAAGAGGTGATCAGGAGCGCCAGCGCGAAGATGAGAAGCATAAACGGCGTCCATTGGTCACGGAGGGTTACCGGGTTCCTCATGTTTTCGGTGAAGACAAACAGCAAGACGGCGCCCACTGCGGCAATGATGTTGAGGAGCGAGCCCGCCGTGATGCGCGGCCTGCTCTCGTTTTCCTTGCGGGCAAAGATCTTTACGACGAAAGGAACAATACAAAGAATCGTGAAGATCATACTCACAAGGTTCAGGAATGCCCATTTACCGTCAGAAGGTCGAATCTCGCCTGTCTTCGATATCGAATTGGTCTTGTTGCTTGAGGACGGATCCTTGGCCGCATCGGCATCGGAATCTCTTGAGCCCGGTGCCTTGTCGGAGTTCAAATTATCGTCTCCGTCCGTGTTAGAGGAAGGTGTCACATCCGCGACCACGACGTCTCGGCCGTCGGTCTCGGCATCGTCACATGTCGAGAGCGCCAGGACGTTCTTGTGTCCCAGGATGACAAATGAACCGTCTTCGTCCATCAGGTCCTCCTTGTCCGTACTTGAAGGATAATAGACGAGCTTGTGCGGTACATCGAGCGAATGTGCCGAAGTATCCTCTATCTGAGTTACGCCATAGATGGACGAATCGTAAGCGTTCGTCTCTATGCACGCGAAAATACGCAAGTCGTAGACGCCGTCCTCCGTGATCAGCTCGCCGTAGCGGTGGCCTATCATGAAATCGGCATCCTTGTATTTGCTGACATCACCGAACATTGCACCGTTGTCAAAGTGGTGGCCGTACAGCAGGTTGAATGTGTCAGAGAAATCGGACTGGTTCGCGCTCTGCAGGTAGATCGAGCCTGCAAGAGTCGAATCGCCGTAGATGTCCCTGTTTACATAGTAGAGATCGTCAGGGCCCTGAAGGATAGGGTAATCGATGTTGGTATCGAAAATGGTTACCCAACCGACAACGTCAGGGTTGAGGGCCTTGAGCTCGGAGAATTTCTCGCGAGAGATGCGGCCGTCATCGCTGACCGGTTTGTAGCGGACAAGATCCCAGGATGAGAAAGCCATGTGCTCCTGATAGTACGAGTCGAGCACGGAATAGCCCGCAAAAGCAAACATCAGCAAAGCCAGCGCGATCGCGACCGCTCTGAGTAAGCTTTCACCTATTCTCGATACTCTGCTCAAATGATCAAGCACCTTGTCTTTTCTCCTTGTCAGATATTATTACGTCTTATGACGGTTATTACCGTCCCTTTGATCTCATCTTTGGCTATCGGACCCAGGTACCGGCTGTCCATTCCGCCCTGCCTTGAATCCGCGAGTATGAAGTACTCGTCAGGTCCGAGCGTGACCGGAAGATCAATGCCGCCTTCGTACTTGGGCGTGTCATAGAAGATGCCTCGCTCTACCGTATAGTTACCGTTTACGAAGATCTCGCCTTCATCGTTTATGTCAACGACATCGCCCGATGCGGCTATGATCCTTCCTATCAGCTCTTTCCCGTCCGACTCGTAGACCGCGACTTCATGAGCCGTGATATCCTTGTCCAGACGGTAATACAGTATGAGGTCGCCCGCGTCGATCCTGGGGTACATATCATTATTCGGCGCGACCATAATGCCAAGCGCCAATCCGAACAGACCCCATATCACCAGTACGAGCACGAGAGCGAACAGCAGAAATCTCTGGACATCTGCTACTCTTCTGTCTTTGACATCATCCGACTGCCTGTTGTTCTTCATTATGCTTCTTCAGTTTTTCTCTTGGACTTTGTTGCTACGACAACGAGAACACCTGCTGCAGCGATCATGATGATGTAAGGAGCATAACGAACGATTACACCTGTAGGTGAGATCTCGTTACGTGTGTTCGTGAATGTGATCGTATCAACGCTTGCGTTTGCAACAACTGTACCTGTTGCTGTAGCGTCTGCCTTACAAGGTGTTGAACCTGTTGTGTTATTTGCCGTGATCGTGATGGTCTTATCTGTCTCGTCAGCGATAGATACGATATAGCCTTCACCTGCCTGGATGTTCTCGAGTACTGGTACGATTGCTGTAGCAGGAACGAGCTTAACTTCGAGGACCTCACTGTGCTTGAGAGCTGTATCAAAAGCTGTGCCGATAGTACCCTCGAGATATGCGTTATCCTCGTCTGTCTTGTACTGGAACTTCATGCCGGATGCATTTGTATTTGCGTCGCCGCCATTAGGATCGTTGTAGTTAACAGTTGTCGTGAAGCTGAACTGCTTGTTAGGATCGGACATTGAACCGTCGACCATCTTCTTTACCTTGAAGGAATAAAGAGTGAGGTCGTTAACGAATCCGTCTGTCTTGTTGATCGT
>CADCPU010000350.1 GCA_902803365.1 Oscillospiraceae bacterium | reverse complement strand
TGCCTGAGGGCTGCGCATACTTTTTGAGCAAAAAAACGTTTTGGGTATGCGCTTTTCGAATTTGAAAAGACAATTTTACAGTACAAAGAGCAAGAAACGTCTTTTTGTACTGTAATTTTTTTATTGATTGATATTAATTGCCAGCTGAAACGCCATAAATTACAGTACAAAATGCCCAAATCGCAAATCTGTACTGTACAGGCTTCACTAAGACCTGCGCAGAACGTTTCACGCTTGCTCTGATACCAATAAGAAAGGGCTGCCCTCAGCAATGAGACAGCCCTCTTAATCTGCTAACAAGTTATATCAGCCTTCGGAAATTGCGCCTGTAGGGCAAGTTGCTTCGCAAGCACCGCAGGACAAGCAAGCCTCAGCATCGATATTGTACTGTGTATCTCCCTGGGAGATAGCGCCAACAGGGCAACCCTCAGCGCAGGAACCACATGAAACGCAAGCGTCAGAAATTACATAAGCCATAGAATAATTCCTCCTTTAGTTTGAATGATTTGATTATTCCACGGGAAAGAAAAATCATCAAGACATAAGGGGAAGTGTTAATTCATTATTTACTATGAGTAACCTGTGGTTAACTCGAGATCCGGTGCTCATTTACATATGTCTTGAGGGCTTCGAATGTCTTGTCTCCTATATAGTGTTCAACGCGGCAGGCATCCTGATCAGCTGTCTCGCTGTCTACTCCCATCATGGTAAAAAGGGAGGTAAGGACGGTATGACGCTCATATATGTCAACCGCAACGGCTTTACCTGCATCGGTCAAAGACAGGAAGCCTCGCGGATCTTTTTGCATATAACCTTCATTTACGAGGAGTTTGATCGCACGGCTGACGGCAGGCTTGGAATATCCGAGATAATCGCAGATGTTGACAGCCCTGACGTATTCGCTCTTAAGCGACAGTAAATACAGGGCTTCGAGATACATCTCTCCGGATTCCATCAAACACATACAATTCTCCTTTTAAATCGGTTAGTCTGTGCTTACTGATTGTTATTCTATCATATATATTTAGACGTGAAAACAAGAAATGTGCTATGTCAAAAAAGGTTAGCAACAACTAATTGAATGACGCTCACTCAACGTCAAGATCTCAGATCTGCTGCGCAGGCAGGACAATGTTGAGTCTTGAGTGAAGGCAAAGGTGATCCGCAATACGGACAAGTCTCGGGAACAGCCATACCTATACCTGCGAGTCCTGCAGAAGCTCCTGCCGGATTTGCAGCTGCAGTCTTCATTGCATTTGTAAAGCCCAAAACATAAAGTGCCTTAAGTGCAGCCGGATCGTCAGCAAAGAGCTGTGCCGAATCGACCTGCTCTACGCGCGCTCTTGATGCCTCATCGAGAGACAGATCGTTCAGCGCGATCGATTCGATGACCATTCCGCGACGCTCGCGCCAATGCTTTGATAATGCTTCGTTAACGGCCTTTTTAAGTGTGCTCTTATTAGAGATCAGCTTTGGGAAAGGAACTTTATCGCGGGTAGCACAGAGATTGAGTGCTTCCTCCATATGATCCTTAAGCTCCATGAACGGCATCTTCGGCGATGAAGTTGATCCCATATAATCCAATACGTTTGTTTCCTTGCCGGTCGTCTTAAAAAATACGACAGGATCGACGATCCTGAATGAAAACATCACTCTGAATTTGAGATACAGATTTCCGTAGACCGGATCGTGGTAGGGAAGCTGAAGGAAATTACTATAGGTCTGGTTCATTATCTCGAGCCCGTTGACGTAGTAGAGCTTCTGACACTTGGTGACTTCGCCTGCGAACCTGAAGCGGTCGAAAGCGTCTGCCATAATGCTCTTAAGTCCGGAAGACGAGTTCTTCCAAGTATAGACTCCCGGGGTTGTGGCGCTGTCGATGACCTGACCGTTGTCGACCATGATTGCGTAAGTTCCTTCAGGAACGAGTATCTTGGATCCTGCCGAGATGACATCGCTGCTGCCCTGATTAAGGCCCGTGGTATTTAAAGGAGCTGACTCCTTGACGAGCATGGTCTGTCCCAAAGAATCAGTCCTGAATGATTCGAGATACTGATCCTTGATCTCAGAACTGATCGAATCTGCCATAGTACCGACAACGTTACTTATAAATCCCATATTTCCCTCTTTTTATAGTTTCTTACAGATAACTATGCGCTGAAACGGGAGTAATTGCAAGTTGTAACGCGACGGTGACTTCCTAAGTGTTTTCTGACGATTCAGACGATCAATATCCCGTTCAGTATCTGTCTTCTTTGTGAGCTTTTTTCTCCCTGTACATCGCGGCATCAGCTTCCTTCATGTATTCCTCGGAGAGCTCACCGATGATGTCACGCTCGCTTTCGGAAGGGTACCTTACGCACGCACCGATACTCACGCGGATCGAAAAGAGCGGCTTTGAATTAAGTTCGATCTGCTCGCGAAGCGTTCTGATATATTCGGCTGCTTTCTCTTCTGAATAATCCTTCGCGAGGACAACGAATTCATCGCCGCCTGTCCTGAAGCACAGCTCTCCGTTTTGGGCTGCGGCCATCATTGAATCAGCAATGACGCAGAGACTGCTGTCGCCTTCAGAATGACCGTAGTTATCGTTAATTACTTTTAGATCGTCCATGTCGAGCAAGAGGACCGCGAGACCGCAGTTTTTCTCCAGGCATTCCGTGAAGACATCTTTGAAGAACATCTCATAGCCGTGACGGTTATAGAGCTTTGTCAGCATGTCGCGATTATACATATTTTCCATACGCTGCAAAGTTCTGCGGAGTTCTTGCCTGATCCTCCAGTTTTCGAGCATCGTTCCGAGATTGACTATCCAGGACTTCATAGGGAGCTGATCTAAGGCATCAACGTCAGGCGTTACGATCAGGTAACCCATATAGTATTCGAGGTGGTGGATAGGGAAGATGTAATAAGCATATGGATCAGCGAGAAGTTCCGGCGGGAGGATATCCTTCTTGCGGAAAGTGGAAGGAGTTATCTTTTTGCCTCCCATAAATCCTGCAACGACGTTCATTTCCTCATCGACCTTGGAGTAAGTATTGTCAACGATTCGTTTGGTGTCCCAGCCGGGTGCAAGGCACAGGAGCATATTCTTAAATCCGGTATCGATCGATGCGTTCTTGCTGATCTCGTCAAAACATTCTTCGATAGTATCGGAATTTGATGCGCTCAGTATCAGGTTGGTCGTCGATTGGGCAAGGTAAGAAGAGTTGTGAAGTCGCTGCTGAAAACGCTTTCGAACATCGTCAACGATGACTGTGCTCATCGGCTCGCATCCGCATGATTGCTTCCTTGTAAGCTTGCCCGGAAGCTTGGTTGCCATCGGGACATCTTCACCGTTCCATATCTTCTCGAAAACATGTATGCTCTCATATCCGATATCGAAAAACGGCTGAGAAGAAGTAGTGATCGAAGGGTAGCCCAGCAGTGCTTCTTCGATGCCGTCGTAACCTGTCACGATGATATCGCCCGGGACCTCTATGCCGCGCGAACGGCAGGCTTCGATGACTCCGATCGCTGTATAGTCATTGGCGCAAACGATGGCATCGGGATATTCCTTGCCGCGTTTGGCACAATCGGAAAGGATGTAATTGACTGCATCCTCGCCACAGTCTCTCCACAGCGTTCCGTAGATGATCTTATCTTCATCGTACGGTATTCCGTGTTTCTCGAGAACTGTCCTATAGGCAGCGATCCTCTCATGAGTAAAATAAAGATCTTTCTTGCCTGCTACATGATAGATGTCTTTGCAGTTATGTTCTGTGATCACATGTTCGACGATATCCATGAATGACTTTTGTTCATCGTTCGAGACATATCGGAATGTATCATGTTTACCGCCTACATTAAGTATAGGGATATTCAAGGTGTCGATCATCTCATCGAGTTTCTTCTCGGTATACGTACCATAAGCAAACGATACACGTATCACTCCGTCAAAATCATCCAGATCCGGAAGAAGGAAGGACACGACATCGCCTTTATCATATCGTTCATATTGACTGTAGACTTTGCTGCTGAACTTATCGCTGAAACTCGTAAAATAGAAAACTTTGATGTTTTCTTCCAAAGCTGCAGTCTTGATGCCGTCCTGAATGGCCTTGACCATCGGCTCATAGATATTGGCTGTGAATACTGCAAGCTTTTTCCTGTTGTCCATCATGCTCTCCTGTGT
>CADCPU010000349.1 GCA_902803365.1 Oscillospiraceae bacterium | reverse complement strand
GAGGGCGTCGCGGCTACGCTCAAGAAGATGACAGGCGAGCTTCGCGCCATGATGCTCAGGACCGGCTCAAAGGATCTGAAGCATATCGATCCGAGCGTTATCTGGAGAATGTAAACGCGTGTAACTTATGGTACAAGTCGCGTTCGTTTAATATGTTAGTCTTGCTCAGGTGGAAGAGTGTACTCGTTGGGTTTGAAGAGGCCTAGGGTAGCGTCACCGCAAGTGACTCCGTAGAATTTGTCACCGATGTCGGTATCGTAGTATTCTTCTTCACTTGTCCTGACAGTGCAGCCATTTGAGAAACAGAAGTCATAAGTCGTACTGTGTCTGTGAGTATGATGTTTCTTTTCGGAGAGGGTCAGTTCGCAAACGACAGGATCGACGACCGCACAGCTGACGGTCTTGAAGCAGAGATCGATCACGGGAATGCTAAACAGCAGCAGAATGAAATTGGCGATGAAGAGATATACTGCGCGTTTCTCGGTCTTGCGGATCACGTGTGCGACGGCAGCTTCGATTATGGAAAGTACCATTATGGACAACGAGATGTAGCCGAGCTTGACGAAGAGATATGTCTTGCGGAGCTTGGATACGTAATCGGCGTCGAGCACTGTTCCTCGCGGTACATCGAGATTCGCGAGGAAATACATGCACATGTAACCGAGCAGTGCTATGAAAGCCGTGAACAGACAGACGTGAAATAGAGTTTGTAACTTATCTTTTTTCATACACTCTATTTTAGTACAAAAAATGTTGATCTGGGGTCTTGTTTGAAAGAAATAAAGATAACTAAATCGTTGACAGGTGCAAGTTGGATACTTTCGACATTTTGTTGCATTGTAAAGCAAAATGCATGTGATAATATTATCGTGCGTTTTATAAGTTAATTAACATAGGGGGATCATATGCTCGAACTTCAGAATATATGCTACGAAGTCGATGACGGCGGCGTAGACAAGGGCATTCTCAAGAATGTCAGCTTAGAGATACCGAGCGGAAAGCTCACAGTAATAACAGGCCCGAACGGCGGCGGTAAGTCGACTCTCGCGAGGATCATCGCGGGCGTTGCTAAGCCTACTTCAGGCAAGATCTTTTTCAAGGGCGAAGATATCACGGATATGTCGATCACGGATCGCGCGAAAATGGGTATCGGCTTTGCATTCCAGCAGCCGGTCCGTTTTAAGGGCATCCGCGTCGTTGACCTTATCCGCCTTGCGAAGGGCAGCAAGAAGCTCTCTTCTGCAGATGCATGCAAATACCTCGCTGCAGTAGGTCTCTGCGCGAAGGATTACATCAACCGCGAAGTTAACGCGAGTCTCTCCGGCGGCGAGCTCAAGCGTATCGAGATCGCTACGCTTCTTGCAAAGCAGTCGGAACTCTCTGTTTTTGATGAGCCTGAGGCAGGTATCGATCTCTGGAGCTTCCAGAACCTGATCGAGGTATTCCAGTCCATGCGCTCCCACATCGAGGGCAGTTCGATATTGATCATCTCTCACCAGGAGAGGATCTTGAGGATCGCTGATGAGATCATCATGATCAAGAACGGCGAGCTTGCGGCACGCGGCACAGCTGACGAGATCCTGCCGCTCCTGACAGGCACCGATGTTGCAGCAAAGACATGTAACGTCGCAGAGATCTGGAAGGGAGGCACTCATTCATGAAAGAATTAGACGAGACACAAAAGAAGATACTTGAGGAAGTCGCAGACCTTCACAAGATCCCTGTAGGCGCCTTTAACATCCGCGCCAACGGTGAGTCTGTCGGCCGTAATTCCACGGCAAACATCGAGATCATCTCAAAGACCGACGTCAGCGGTATCGATATCAAGATCAAGCCGGGCACAAAGAACGAGAGCGTACATATTCCTGTCGTCATCTCCCAGTCCGGTGTAACTGAGCACGTCTATAATGATTTCTACATCGGTGAAGACGCTGATGTCCTGATCGTAGCAGGCTGCGGCATCGACAACTGCGGATCCAAGGATTCCGAGCACGACGGTATCCACCGTTTCTATATCGGCAAGAACGCTCACATCAAGTATGTTGAGAAGCACTACGGTTCAGGCTCGGGAAGCGGTAAGCGCATCCTTAATCCTGTTACCGAGGTCTACATGGAAGAGGGCAGCTCTGCTGAGATGGAGATGGTCCAGATCAAGGGTGTAGACGACACGGAGCGTGTTACAAAGGCTGAACTTAAGGCAGGCGCCAAGCTTCTTATCAGCGAGCGTCTCATGACTCACGGCGATCAGCGCGCGATCAGTAAGTACGACGTTGACCTTAATGGTGAAGACTCCTCCGCTGATATCGTATCCCGTGCAGTTGCGCGCGATTCTTCCTACCAGCGCTTTGATGCGGTCATCTCTGGTAATGCTCCTTGCAAGGGCCATTCCGAGTGCGATTCCATCATCATGGACAACGGTGTCATCCTCGCTGTTCCGGCTCTCAAGGCCAACAACGTTGATGCAGCGCTCGTTCACGAGGCTGCTATCGGTAAGATCGCAGGCGAGCAGCTCACAAAGCTCATGACTCTCGGTCTGACCGAGCAGGAAGCAGAAGAAGAGATCATCAACGGCTTCCTGAAGTAAGACCGGATAACATAAAAAGTAATAGACTGAAGACATCGTGTTTTCAGTCTGTTTTTATTTTCGAAAAGAAATCAATGATATAATGTCAATATAGTTTTATATTCGGGATATTGAAATATGAAGAAAAAGATAGCGGT
>CADCPU010000348.1 GCA_902803365.1 Oscillospiraceae bacterium | reverse complement strand
GCTATGACGTAAAGGTTTCCGAGGTTCACGGAATGAGCCAGAGAGGCGGAAGCGTTGTAACTTACGTTAAGTTCGGTGACAAGGTTAATTCCCCCATCATCGACAAGGGTGAAGCTGACTACATCATTTCTTTCGAGCTTTTGGAAGCTGCAAGATATGTAGAGTTCTTAAAACCAGGCGGACAGATCGTAACCAATTCACAGCAGATCGACCCCATGCCCGTAATCGCAGGCACTGCCGAGTATCCTTCTGAACTCATCTCCAAGATGGAAGCTGCAGGTGCTAAGGTTGACGCTATCGACGCTCTTACGATCGCCGAGCAGGCTGGTTCATCCAAGGCTACGAACATCGTGCTCATGGGTGTCTTCTCCAAGTACATCGAAGAGATCAGCAAGGAAGAGTGGATCAAGGCTGTTGAAGCTTCTGTTCCTTCCAAGTTCCTTGAGCTCAACCTGAAGGCCTTTGAGATGGGCCTTGCAGCAGAGTAAGGAGAACTGATGGCTAATACTCTGGAAGAAATAAGGAAGTTTTTCGAAGGCGACAAGTACGCCACGGAAGCTACCGGAATAGTTATCGAAAAAGCCGAGAAGGGACACAGCGTCGTATCTCTCGAACCCGACGGAAGACATCTTAATGCTGTCGGAGGTCTCATGGGCGCAGTCTATTACACAATGGCAGATTTCGCTTTTGCCGTTGCCGAGAACTGCGAGCTCGATTCTGATACGATCACTGTCACACAGGCTACACAGATGAATTTCCTGAGGTCATGGCACGGCGGCAAGGTAACATGCACCGCTGATATAGTCAAAGACGGAAGATTCATCTGCTTATACGAGGTAAAGGCTTTCGACACTGAAGGCAAAGAACTCGCACTGATTATCGTCAACGGTTTTAAGACCGCACGTAAATAACCACCCCTAAGGAGGGCGCAAGAATGATTTGGAACGAAGCAAAGGAGTGCATGTCGCGTGACGAACTCGAAGCGCTGCAGAGCGCAAGACTCGTCAAGCAGGTAAACCGCGTTTATCACAACGTTGAGTATTACCGCAAGAAGATGCAGGCAGCCGGCCTGGAACCCGGAGACATCAAGGGTATAGAAGACCTTGATAAACTGCCTTATACCACCTATCAGGATCTAAGAGACACATACCCCTTTGGTTTGGCTGCAGCGCCCAGATCAGAACTGGTCCGTGTTCACGCATCCTCAGGTACTACAGGTAAGCCCAAGATCGCAGTCTACACAAGACGCGATATCGATATCTGGGCTGAGTGTGTAGCAAGATGCCTCTCTATGGCAGGAATCACAAAGGATGACATCATCCAGGTAGGTTACGGTTACGGCCTCTTTACTGGCGGTCTCGGAGCTCACTACGGTGCTGAATATCTCGGTGCTCTTGTTCTCCCTATGTCCACAGGTAATACACAGAAGCTCATCGACATGATGATCGACTGCGACGTTACTTCTATTGCATGCACACCTTCTTATCTCCTGCATGTTGCGGAAGATCTCGAGAAGGCAGGCCTCGTTGACAAGATCAAGCTCAAGTCAGCTATCTGCGGTGCTGAGCCCTGGACAGACGAGATGCGTGACCAGATGGAGGCAAGACTCCACATCAAGGCATATGACATTTATGGTCTTACGGAGATGATGGGTCCCGGTGTTGCATGTGACTGCGAATACCATAAGGGTTTGCACATCTGGGAAGATCACTTCCTGCCTGAGATCATCGATCCTGCAACACTGAAGCAGCTTCCTAAGGGTTCTGATGGCGAGCTCGTTATCACCAACCTCACAAAGGAAGGCATGCCTCTTATCCGTTACAGAACTAAGGACTTAACATCCATCGAATACGACAAGTGTGAGTGCGGACGTACAATGGCAAGGATCCAGCGCTTCAGAGGAAGATCAGACGATATGCTCATCATCCGCGGCGTAAACGTTTTCCCTTCACAGGTAGAGGCAGCTCTCCTTACCGTAGAAGGCACGACACCTCACTACATGCTCGTAGTAGACCGTATTGATAACACGGATACTCTTGAAGTACAGGTTGAGGTAGCAGAGAACTTCTTT
>CADCPU010000347.1 GCA_902803365.1 Oscillospiraceae bacterium | reverse complement strand
GTTCCTTTTGAGAACACAGACGTCCGCAGGTCAGATCCACGTTATGGAATCACAGCAGCCGCCTATCAAGATCATCTCACCGGGTAAGGTTTTCCGTTCTGATGATGATGCTACGCATTCACCGATGTTCTCCCAGATGGAGGGACTCGGTGTAGATAAGGGCATGACACTCTGTGACCTTCAGGGTATGCTCGATGTTTTCGTAAAGAAGATCTTCGGTGAGGAGACAAGGACACGTCTTCGTCCTTCTTACTTCCCATTCACTGAGCCTTCAGTTGAGGTCGACGTAAGCTGCTTCCAGTGCGGCGGTAAGGGCTGCAAGCTCTGTAAGGGCACAGGTTGGATCGAGGTCCTCGGTGCAGGTGTAGTTAACAAGAAGGTACTCGACGGCTGCGGAATCGACAGTAATGTATACAGCGGCTTGGCTTTCGGTATCGGTATCGATCGTATCGCCATGCTCAAGTACGGCATCAACAACATCAAGATGTTGTTCGAATCAGATATGCGCGTACTCGGACAGATCGATGACTAAGGATAGGAGGCAAGGATAATGTTAGTACCATTAAGTTGGCTTAAAGATTATGTAGATATTGATGTTACCCCGGACGAGCTCGAAGATAAGCTCTTCAGTTGCGGTTTCGAGGTAGAGGAGAAGTACCAGCTCGGACGCGACATCAGCAAGGTCGTAGTAGGTGAGGTCAAGACATGCGAAGGTATCGAAGGCACACACCTCCATCTTTGCACAGTTGACGCGGGCGAAAACGGCGTTCTCCAGATCTGCTGCGGTGCTGATAACGTAAAGGCAGGCGGTAAGTATCCGCTCGCTCTTATCGGCGCTCAGGTTTATGCAACAGCAAAAGATCACGTAACAGTTGAAGGTGTCATGACTATCGGTCAGGGCAAGCTCAGAGGTTACGATTCATTTGGTATGCTCTGCTCCGGTGTTGAGATCGGTGTTACAGAGGATATGTTCCCGGGTGCAGGCTATAACGGACTTCTCGTATTGCCTGAGGACAGTGTTCCGGGCGCAGACGTTAAGCCGATCCTCGGACTCGACGATTATATCTTCGATGTTTCGATCACAGCAAACCGTCCTGATTGCCAGAGCATTTTCGGAATCGCCAGAGAAGTTGCAGCAGTCCTCGGAAAGCCGATCAAGGAGCCTGCTCTCGATTACACGGAGACAGACGTTACTGTTCCGTTCGACATCAAGGTATCCGCTCCTGACCTCTGCCCGAGATATATCGGTCACTATGTATCTGACGTTAAGATCGCAGAGTCTCCTGCATGGATGAAGCGTCGTCTCGCGCTCGTCGGATGCTCAGCTATCTCCAACGTAGTCGATATCACAAACTACGTTCTCAAGGAACTCGGCCAGCCTATGCACGCGTTCGATTTCTCTTACCTTGAAGGTGATGAGATCCATGTTCGTCGCGCAGGCGAAGGCGAAAAGATCGTCACGCTCGACGAGAAGGAGTTCGCTCTTACAACAGAAAATCTCGTTATCTGCGACGGCAAGAAGCCTGTAGCTCTTGCAGGTATCATGGGCGGCCTCAATTCCGAGATCCGCGATACCACATCCGCAGTTATGTTCGAGGCAGCTAAGTTTGCTCACGACAATATCCGTAAGAGCTCCAAGGCTCTCGGTCAGGTTTCCGATTCCAGCATGCGCTTCTCCAAGGGCGTTGACGAGTACACGACTGTAATGGCTATGAAGCGTGCTCTCCACCTCATGGAAGAACTCGGATGCGGTAAGGTAAGCAAGACTTCTTTCGATATCAACACAGGCAACTCTGTTGAGCCTCGCAAGATGACAGTAAGCGTTAAGCAGGTCAACGGCGTTCTCGGTATCACGGTACCTGACGAGGACATCGTACGTATCCTCACGAACTTGAACTTCGCACCTGAGCTGAGCGGCGACGAGCTCACGATCGCTATCCCGGGCTACCGCGTAGATATGGAGTCCTACCAGGATGTTGCTGAGGAAGTTATCCGTATGTACGGCTACGATCATATCGTTCCTACATTCATTCCTACGGCTCAGGTAACGAGCGGCGGTAACAACCTGAAGCAGCGTTCCGAACTCAAGATCAAGAATGCCCTCTGTGCAGCAGGCGCTAACGAAGGCGTGCACTATTCCTTCTTCTCGCCATCTGACTTCGATCTTCTCCGTTTGCCTGAAGACGCTCCTGAGCGCTTTGCGATCAAGATCATGAATCCGATCAATATCGATCTTTCTCTCATGAGAACGACACTTGCTCCGCAGATGATCGCTGCAATGGCAAGAAACCAGAAGAGAGGAATCCTCACGGGCCGCATCTACGAGCTCGGCAACAAGTTCCTCCCTAAGAGCCTCCCGCTCACGGAATACCCTGACGAGCGCGAGACGATCTGTATCGGCGTTTTCGGTGAGGACGAGGATTTCTACTCCCTCAAGGGTCTCGTATCCGTTATCGCAGACGCACTCGACATTAAGTTCGACTACGAGAAGGACGAGAAGACATTCCTCCATCCGGGCAGAACTGCAAAGGTCATCTGCAACGGCGAGACAGTAGGTTACTTGGGTCAGGTCCTCTACGAGATCTGCGACGAGCTCGACATGCGTGTTCCTGCTTATGTTGCCGAGATCGACTTGAGACTTCTTAGCAAGTACTACGGCAAGGAGCGCAAGTTCATTCCGCTTCCGAAGTTCCTCGAGGAGAAGCGCGATTTCTGCTTCGTTATGGATAAGAACATCACATGTGCGACAGTAGAGAAGGAGATCGAGGCTTCCTGTGAGTACATCACAAAGATCGAGCTCTTCGATATCTACGAAGGCGCACAGCTCGGCGAGAACAAGAAGTCCCTCGCGTTCAGCGTTGTCTTCACGCCTAAGGACGAGGAGTTCAAGCCTGAGGTCATCGACGGATTCGTTAACACGATCCTTAATAACCTCAACGAGAAGTACGGCATCACGCTCCGTGCGTAATCTCAGTTTTCGAAAAAGCATTCACGAGCCGGGGCTTTGTGCCTCGGCTTTTTTCGTGTTGTAAAAATACGGTAAATATATGCCGGTGAGATTGGAAGTGACTCCGTTCCTCAATTATAATTGAGGTATCTACTCATTTTGTCTGCTTAGGCGGACAGGATCGGAGGGCTTATGATACTGTTTTCGACTGTCTTGGAGATCAATCACAAGATGACGCGTGAGACCTTTATGGAGCTCGTGGTCGAATGGAACCGTAATACGCCATACCCCGAAAATGTGATCCCGGGCCTTGTCTGGAACGGCGAGAAGAGCCTGAAGATCGGTAATGACGATCTCTGGCTCGCTGCTGAAGAATACGGCAAGGCAAGCACTGTCGCGGTCCGCTACGAAAAGCACGAGAAGGACGGCGTCATCTGGGACACCGATTACGTGATGAACTTCCGCAACATGAAGATGGCGATCAGGCTCGACCGAAGCTATTCGGAAGATGCGCTGATGCTGAATGCGGCTTTTTCGACGCCTTATATAATCTCATCACTTATCGAAAAAGGCCTCCTCAAGCCCGACGGCGACATCCCGTGGAAGCGTGAGCAGATCTATATCACTGAGGATAATATCCAGATGCTCGCGGACGCTGTCCTGGGCAAAAAGGAATACCGATACCCTGTGATCTTCGTGTCAAAGACCGAGAACGATGAGGACCCGGTCGACGTTAAGCTCCTTGCTTATAAACTTAAGGGCGTTGCGCACGTTCTTGTGCAGAGCAGCAAGGAACTCAATATGGCGATCAAGAAAGCGTGCGGCAAGATCGAGTACCTGGGCGCGATCGGCATCTACTATCCCAAAAAGACTATTGGCCACAAGCGTCTGATGTACCGCCGTGTCGAAGGCGAGGATCCGTTCCTTATGAACAAGGTCGTGCAGGAGATCCTGCAGTATTGTAACGAGCAGACGGTCGATCCGCTCTTTACCTGGCAGGGCGTAAATAACGCGCTCCTGATGGATAAGTTCATGACTCAGAGTGATGCGCGCATTGCCGCGGAGAATGCCAAGCGTCAGCTCGAAGAGAAGAACAACCGCATAATGGAGACGCTGGACGACGAGACCAAGAGGATCAAGGAAGAGGCTGTCAAGGAAGCGCGCGAAGAAGCGGACGAGCTGATCGCTCTGGTCGATGAAGAGATCCAAAGCCTCAAGAGCCAGGTCGCTGCTCTGACCAAGGCAAACGAGACGCTGATGATGGAGAACGAAGGCCTCAGGAACAAGGTCAACAGCATCGGATATCTGCCGCTCCTGACATTCGGAGACGAATATGAGTTCTACGAAGGCGAGATCAAGGACCTGATCCTGGCAGTCTTGGACGATTCTCTCAAGTCGCTGCCTGACAAGAGCCGCCGCAAGGACGTGGTCAAGGACATCATCGCGAATAACGAATATAAGCACTTAAGCGAGACCAAGGCTGACGAGATCAAGCGCATGATGAAGGCTTATGATGGCATGCCCGCCAAGCTCAAGCAGGATCTGGAGTCCTACGGGTTCGAGATCAAGGAGGATGGCAAGCACTACAAGATCCTGTACTATGGCGACGGCAGGTACACGGACATCCTCTCCAAGACGCCGAGCGACTGGCGGACGGGGAAGACCAGCGCGCTGAAACTTATTAATATCGCGTTTTGAGTTGCTCTGGACGGCACTGCCTCTGCAGTGCTTTTTCATGCATTTCTTCCGTAAGTATAACCTTTGGTTGTAATTAATGTCTTGCCACTCCAAGCTTTACAACCTTATGTTACAGGTTCCGCATAGCGTGCTGAGATATTACAACCTGGGACGTACAAATAAAAGGGCACAGCGTAATCATTCTGTGCCCCAATGCGTATAAACGTTAAAAGTGGATTGCGCGAGCACCGCTATCACCCGGCCCGCTTGTGACTTTTATACAGATCCGGGAAATGGGTGTCAAGACTGCCTACGGCATCGCGAAGCGACGTCGGTCTTGACCCCGGAACCCGGATCTGTTTTGTGGTAATAAGCGGGCTGGGTGATGTTATGGTTTGAGAACTGTAGTGATGAGAGCTTCGTGATCTGAAAGTCCGAGCAGTTTGATCGAAGGTGCATATATCGATGTAGTGACCAGGCTTTTGTGTGCGGCTGATCTGTTTACAAAGAAGTAATCCAGGATGTTTGAAGGTCCTGTGGGTCTTTTCCAGTCATTATAGTTTTTGGTATCGACCATAAGTGTGTTCAATCTCATGATCTTGTCTTCGAACATGCTGCCCTCGTATGCATTCAGGTCACCGGCCAGGTAGAATCTCTCGTTTTGGGTCGAGTGCTTCTGAGCGACACAAAGAATATCATTCCACATTGTTTCGGCCATCTTTATCCAATCCTGTTGAGCGTTATACATCTGAGGTGCCCAAGCATTGAGGATTATGCGATCTTTGTTCAGTCGCACATAGTTGTATCTTAGCCTGTAGCCTGCATTATCGTGACGCAAACTCAAACTTTCTGCTTTTGAAATGTTTTTGCCGATCAACATGATACATATGCAATTGTTGTAATCATCTTTCTGCTGGTATATGGCAGGGTATATCGGCTTATAGAATCTTCCGACTTCTTTCATTAGTGTGTTCAGGAACTCCTGGTTTTCCCCGACTCTGAATTCCTGCAGCAGGACGATTTCAGGGAGAGTGCTCTTGATCTGCTTGGCAATTCCCTTAAGTCTTGCCAGAAAGTCTGTCCTGAGGGCTTTGTAGCCTTTTACGTTCAGGCTCATCAGCGGTTGTTCCTGCGGTTTCTTATAAAGCCTGACAAGTGCGCAGATAAGTAGTGAGTATGAGACGAATATTCCAAACGTCTGCCTGATCGTGCGTTTGAGGGATCGCAGATAATCGAGATTTTCCTGGTCGAGTTTTACACCGGCTCGTTTTCCGCAACTTATGCTCTTGTCCTTGATCAGGTTCGGCCAGAAGCTTGGATGCGAGGGTCGTTGCGGACAGCCTTCAAGAGCCTGTTCACGGTGACAGGTGCGCACATTTCCTTAGCTGAGAATCTGACGATTACCGTATGCATAGGACCCTCCTTTTT
>CADCPU010000346.1 GCA_902803365.1 Oscillospiraceae bacterium | reverse complement strand
GTTTTCGAGGAAAAGGGTTACATAGTATTGAAGGCCCGCGCGCGTTTTAAGAAGGGAGATCTCGAGCAGATCAAGGCGAAAGTCTCCGAATTGCGCGACAAGAGAGTCGCATCACAGCCGCTCGAGATGCCGAGCGCAGGTTCGACATTCAAGCGTCCGCAGGGCTACTATGCAGGCGCGCTCATTCAGGAAGCGGGACTCAAGGGTTTTGCACTTGATGAGTCAGGCGCGATGGTATCGGCCAAGCATGCGGGATTTGTAGTAAATGTCGGCGGTAAGGCAAGTGCCACTGACATATATAACCTAATCTGTTATATAATCGAGAAAGTATATCAGAACTCCGGGGTCAGGTTAGAGCCCGAGGTCAGACTTATAGGGTTTGATGGGAGGATTTGAGTTTTAATATGGAGTTGATCATTCTTACCGGTATGTCGGGAGCCGGAAAAAGCCAGGCAGCAGATTTCTTCGAGGATCAGGGGTTCTTCTGTATAGATAATCTCCCTCCGATGATATTGCCGGAACTTGCCAAGACGTTCTTCAAGGGACAGGGCGGTGAAGGTTACGGCATCGATAAGCTGGCTTTCGTCGTCGACATCAGAAGTAAGGAGCTCCTTAAGGGCTTCAGTGATGCTATAAAGAAGATCAATGCCGAAGTCGGTTGTCCGTACAGGATCATCTTCCTTGAGGCAAATGACCAGGTCCTCGTATCAAGATACCGCCAGACAAGGCGTAAGCATCCGCTCGGCAAGGACATCTCACTGTCAGACGCCATCGAGCAGGAGCGTAAGCTCCTCCAGGGCATCCGTGCCGTTGCAACTACAGTTATAGACACTTCCATGATGGCTATCCCGGCTCTTCGTGAGGAGCTCAGCACTCTTATCGAAGATGATTCCAACACAGGCATGTCCATCTTTATCGAATCATTCGGATTTAAATACGGACTTCCTGTCGACTGCGATAACGTTATCGACGTTCGTTTCCTTCCTAATCCGTACTACATCCCTGAGCTCAAGATGATGAGCGGCAAGGATGACGGTATCAAGGATTACCTCGAAGGCTTTGAAGAGACGGAAGACTTTATGGGTATATTCTCCAATCTTCTCGAATTCCTTATCCCGCTCTATAAGCGCGAAGGTAAGGGAAGACTTCATGTAGGTATCGGCTGCACGGGCGGAAGACACAGGTCCGTCTATATTGCAGAAAGACTCGGAAAGTTCCTCGCAGAGCACGGATATAAGATCCGCGTTCATCACAGAGATATCGACAAGGATCCGAAGTATGCCGTAAAGGAGAAAGAGTGACCATGTCTGACAGTTTCAGTCAGGACATAAGACAGGAACTTCAGAAGATAATCCCAAAGAATCTGTCCGAGAGGCAGGCGCTCATCGGAGGCATCTTTCTGACAGGCAAGCCCGATAAGGGCATGAGGTTTTCCTTGTCGCATAAGGTCAAGACAGGCGCTCCTCAAAGCGAGATCGACTACATCAGAAATCTCCTGAATCTTGTCGGATTTAAGAACTCGATCCGCGAACTCAAGAGCGGTACCGAGGTCGTGATAGAGAAGACTTCCGAGAAGGATTTTATCGATTGCTTTATTATGTGTTTTACCGAAAAGAGCGCAGATATACTGTCGTCGTCTCCTGATTTTCTGAGGAACTTCCTTAAAGGTGTTTTCTTAAGCTGCGGTTATTGTTCCGATCCGAACAAGACATACCGCATAGAGCTTCATGTCGCCAATCCCGATGTCGTATCGCTCATTATCTGGATGCTTCACAGCAGTGACATTGAACCGTCTCTGTCTGTTAAGGACGGAAAGACGATAATCCGCTTCCGCGACGGAGATTCGATCGCTACATTTTTCGCGCTCATCGGAGCATCAAAGGCCTATCTTGATTTTGAGGCGATACGAGTCGATAAGGACGTAAAGAGCAGGGTAAACAGGCTCGTCAATTGCGACGTAGGCAATTCCAAGAGGCAGGCTGACGCGAGCGCGAGAAGGTCTGAGTTGTTTGAAAAACTCCTCGCTTCGCCCGAATCGTCGAGCCTTCCGAAGGAACTTCTCATGGCTGCCCAGGTACATATAGCAAACCCGGGTTCCTCGATCGCGGAGCTCGGAAAGATGATGGATCCGCCGATCGGAAAATCCGGTATGAATCACAGGCTCGCCAAGCTTGAAGAGATCGCCAAGGGCTTATGATAAAACAAGACAAACTAAAAGGGACTGCCATCTGACAGTCCCTTCTTTGTTTCATATCGAAAATATCACTTTGTAGGCTGGAGCATCTCGATGAAGAATCTGATCTGACCATATACAGGGATAAGGTAGAAGAAGATCCTTGTCCAAGGAAGCTCAAGGTTACGAAGACGACGGATCGTCATGCTGATCGTTGCAAGAGCACCTGCGAGCTGAACAAAGTGGAATGTCCAACCGATATAAGGGATCCTGCCGAGGACGCAGCAAGCTACGATAACGATAACGTAGCAGAGGATACCGAACCAGTATTCCTTCTTGCCTGCCTGGGACTGGAAATCAACGATCTTAAAGACATAGTTCTTGGCAGCATCGATAAAAGTGATGGATGCGTCAGGTCCGTTGTATGTATTGGAATTAAAACCTGTGCTGCCTGCACCGGCACCTGCGGCACCTGCTGCGCCTGCACCGGCACCTGTATATCCGCTGTTGCTGTTGTCACTGCTGCTTGACTGCTGCTCTTCGGAAGATTCCGATACAACAGGCTCTGCAGGAATGAGATCGTTTACAGAAGGAGCAGTTGTCTCCTCGGTCTCAGCCTCAGCCTTGGCTGCCGTAGCCGTTCCTGTTCCGCATGACGGACAGAATTTGATATCATCAGGGAGAACTTCTCCGCATTTTGAACAAACCAACATTTATTTATCCTCCAAATCTAATATTCATTTATTCTACTACATAAAGGCAATAAAGTAACTTCGAGAGCGCCGATTTGTCATAAAACAGCAATCACAGTGTACACTTGATACACAAAACGCAATTTTTGTAAACTGCGTGAACAAATCAGTGATATTTTTGAACGAAAAGTAGCAAAAATAATAAGGCAATGGACATCGTACTGTGTATAATCTAATTGTTGAGGTTTATGATATGGAGCCCCAACGGGGTATGTAAAGTTTTGGGAGTGTCATTATGAAAACAGTATTGAGTAAGTTTGCAGCTTTTCTCTGCGCATTGTTGTTGATCCTTTTAGCAATGCCGTCTTTTTCATCTGTTAGAGCAGATGATCGATCGGTCAAAGACGGAGGAACGACATCAGGTCCGGGTATTATTACCATAAAAGTATCCCTGACCGGTTGTGAGGATTGTCACAAAGTCGATGTCGTCGTTACTCTTCCGAAGGGTACCTTGATCGTAGGAGCAGGACCTCACGGTCAGGTCAACTATAATGAAGGTATCGGACACGGAGAGAAGTGCCATGCCCACGGTTCAAGCGATGATAATTATGACTACATAACGCTTGATATCCATGACAAGGAAGTCCTTAAGGGTAATGCGATTGCTACGGTAAGTGTAGCG
>CADCPU010000345.1 GCA_902803365.1 Oscillospiraceae bacterium | reverse complement strand
TTGTGTTTTCGAGTTCGAAAAACGCATACCAGAAACGTTTTTTCTCCCAAAAAGTATGTGCGGGCATTTTGCGTCATGGGAACGCGGGGGGGAGTCAAGTCGGGGGGAACCATAGCAGAAATAAGATCACATTCTATTATAGGTTCATTTTAGGTTCACCCTATAAGATGATGACATAAATCCGAAAGGACAGTTGAAAATGGAGCAAAAAAACAACTACCGCCATGAGCTTAAGTACACGATCATCCGTTCGGAATACTTAGCGATGCGCGGCCGCCTCAAGGCGATAATGCAGACCGATCCGCATGTTGATTCAACAGGTCATTATCAGATACGAAGTATCTACTTTGATAACTGTGACGATAAGGCCCTGAGGGAGAAGATAGACGGTATCGGCAAAAGAGAAAAGTTCCGCATCAGGTACTATAATGACGATTTCTCGTTTATCACTCTCGAAAAGAAGATGAAGATCAATGACTTGTGTCTCAAGTTCGATGCAGTGATCACGGAAGAAGAGTGCAGGAAGATCCTGAGCGGAGACACGACCTTCATGAGGGAGCATCCGCAGGAACTCGTGAGGGAATTGTACGCCAAGATGAAGTATCAGGGATTAAGGCCACGAGTGCTCGTATCCTACGTGCGAGAACCTTATATCTATAAGGCGGGCAATGTGCGGATAACCTTTGATTCACAGATACGAACGTCGCTGTTTCATCGGGAGTTTCTGACAGAGACGATATCCGATATCAGTGCGACGGACACCCCGCAGGATATGCTGCTTGAGGTCAAATACGACGCTTTTATCCCGGGGGTAATACAGGACATCATACAGATCCGCGGCATCAGGCAGCAAGCATTTTCAAAATACGGCGTATGCCGAAGATTCGGTTAATAAGGAGAATAATTTATGAGTTTCAGTGATGTATTTAAATCCAGTTTTCTTGAGAGTATCACGGAGTTTTCCGCGCTCGATACTCTGATCGGTATGGCCTTCGCGCTTGTGATCGGCCTGTTCATTTTCGTTATCTACAAAAAGACATTCACCGGAGTTATGTACTCGACGGGATTCGGAATGTCGCTCGTGGGCTTGTCGCTCGTTACAACACTCGTCATCATGGCAGTTACTTCAAACGTAGTACTCTCCCTTGGTATGGTCGGTGCGTTGTCCATCGTTCGTTTCCGTGCAGCCATCAAGGAACCCATGGAGATCGTATTCCTCTTCTGGTCTCTTGCAGTCGGTATCGTTATCGGTGCAGGCATGATCCCTCTTGCAGTCATCGGTTCCGTCATCATCGGCGTTATCATGGTACTCTTTGTTAATAAGAAGCTCGGTCACACACCTTACATCCTCATCATCAACTGCAGCGATGAAAAGGCTGAGGAGAACGCAACAAAGCTCATCAAGGAGTCTGTTGATAAGTACGTAGTAAAGTCCAAGACAGTCAATTCCGAAGGCATCGAGCTTACGGCAGAGATCAGGGTCAAGGATGCAGCAACAAGTTTTGTTAACAGCGTAAACGAAGTAAACGGCGTATTAGGCGCAACACTTGTCTCTTTCAACGGAGATTACATGTCTTAAAGGAGAATCGGCATGGTCGCTAAAAAGCACACCGACAAGATCATAATCGTCATAACGGCCCTGGCAGTCATCCTTTGCCTGCTCGCTACCGCCATGTCGTCCGAGCTCAATCAGGCAATGGGCGGAACGGGCATAAACATGGAGTACGAGTCCAAGCTTTTTGATACTGATGAGATCATCGACATCAACATAGAGATGGACGAAGATTCCTGGAACGAGATGCTCTCAAATGCCCTGTCAGAGGAATACTGTGTATGTAACGTCATCGTTAACGGCACACGTCTCAACAACGTGGCAATAAGGCCGAAGGGCAACACCAGCCTTTCTTCCATCGCCATGGATCCTGACACGAACCGTTACAGCTTAAAGATCGAGTTCGATCACTTTGTTGACGGACAGACATGCTTTGGTCTCGACAAGTTGATCTTGAATAACAATTACGCTGATGCAACCAACATGAAGGAAGCACTGATCTATGACATGTATCAGTTCATCGACGCAGACGCATCTTTGTATAACTACGCCAAGGTATCCGTAAACGGCGAATACTGGGGCGTATATCTCGCACTCGAGGCCGTAGACGAGAGCTTCAT
>CADCPU010000344.1 GCA_902803365.1 Oscillospiraceae bacterium | reverse complement strand
GGAAGAGCTCTCGGATGTCTCAGAGGACTCGGAAGATTCCGTTGTCTCATCTGTCTCGGAAGTCTCAGACGTCATGATGATCTCGATAGGCTCGGTGTGCTTCTCGTTCTTTGGACCTGAAGCGAGCGCGACCATATCTTTAGAACCGAACTCGGCCTTTTCGGGATCTGCCTTCTTCGTCTTTTCGGAAGTCTCGGTAGGGACCTCTTCAGTCTCTTCCGTTTCTTCCTGCATCTTATCCATTGTCTTTGCGAATTGCGCATCCTGCTCTCTCTTGTATTCGTCTTCCTTGACTTCGATCAGGGCGTTGACTGTTACTACGGAGAGGGCGCTGATGACGAGGATAATGCCGACGCTTACCCAAGCCTTGAGCTTTTCCTCAGTGACTTTGTATTTGGTTGTTAATCCGATGAACTTCATCGATCAGGTTATTCCTCCAAATGCGCAGATAATATACCTTATTATAACACACTTGGATTTTGAACCATAAATAGACGGTTATGCATGTGTTTCAAATAAGTAAACACTGCTTGGGAATAACTGTGCATTTTGCCTATCGTAAAGATCAGTTGATACTGCCCTTTGTAGTGTCTACGGTAACCGTTCTGCCGTTCGTCAAAAGCTTCGTGACGTTGGAGCAGGAGAGGACCGTAGGGATGTCCAGAGCTGCTGCGACAGTAGCCGTATGGCATGAAGGATCGTCGTCTTCAACAACAAGGACCTTGGCGCGTCTGATGAGAGGCATCATGGCATTTGTCGTGTAAGGCGCTACGAGGATCATGTCCTCAGGGCAGTCGATCTTAGCAGGATCCGTGTGCTCAGGGTCCTTGATGAGGCATACCGTTCCGGAGCGGATGTTGTTTCTGTTGTTCTCGGAAGGCAGACCCTTGCCGCTCGCGATGGCGGAACCGATGGTCTGGACCTTGATCGTATTCGTCGTACCTGACATACCTACAGGTGTACCGCCCGTCATGACTACAAGGTCGCCGTTGCTTAAGAAGCCTGCCTTGGAAGCGCACTCGATACCTACCTCGAAGAGTTCGTCTGTTGTCGTTACTTCAGGAACGAGGATCGGGATAACGCCCCAGCTCAAGTTGAGCTGACGCTGAACACGAGGGAAGACTGTCGTTGAGATGATAGGGCAGCCCGGACGGAAACGGGAGAGAAGTCTTGCCGTACGTCCTGCGTGTGTAAGAGAGATGATAGCCTTTGCATCGAGGTCCATTGCTGTCGTGCAGGATGCGTGGCTGATAGCGTTGCCCACTGAAGGCAACATCGGGATATTCTGGTTAACGAATCTCTTCCAGTAGTTGATGGAGCCCTCTGTCTGCTTTGCGATCTCGACCATCATCTTCAATGACTCGAGCGGATATTTACCTGAAGCTGTCTCGCCTGAGAGCATGACTGCGGAAGTACCGTCGTAGATAGCGTTAGCAACGTCGGATACTTCGGCTCTCGTAGGACGAGGATTACGGATCATGGAATCGAGCATCTGAGTAGCCGTGATGGAGATCTTACCCATCTGGTGAGATACCTGGATGCACTGCTTCTGGATCGGCGGAACTTCTGCTGCAGGGATCTCAACGCCCAAGTCACCACGTGCGACCATGATACCGTCGGATACCTTCAAGATCTCGTCGAAGTTCGTGATGCCTTCCTTGTTCTCGATCTTGGAGATGATGCAGATGCCGTGCTCGCCTGCCTGGTCGAGTACGCGGCGGATCTCCTGTACGTCCTTTGCCTTACGGACGAAGGAAGCTGCGATGAAGTCGAATTCGTTTTCGACCGCGAAAAGGATATCGTCTCTGTCCTTATCTGTGAGGGAAGGGAGGTTCAAGTTTACGTTAGGTACGTTGATGCTCTTTCTGTCAGATACATCGCCGCCGTTCAATACCTTGCATACGATGTCCTTGCCGCTGATCTTGGTTACCTCGAGCTCGATAAGGCCGTCGTCGATCAAGATCTTCGAGCCGACTGTTACATCCTTTGCAAGGTCCTTGTAGCTGATCGAGAATTCCTCAGCGGTGCCTTCAACGTCCTTAGCCGTGATGGTTACCTTGTCGCCTTCCTTGAGCGAGACCTTGTGGTCCTTAAATACGCCTGTCCTGATCTCGGGACCCTTCGTATCGAGAAGCAGCGCGACAGGGAGGTCGAGTTCTTCACGGATCCTCTTTACTCTGTCGATCCTCTGCTGATGTTCTTCGTGTGAGCCGTGGCTCATGTTGAGTCGGCAAACGTTCATTCCGGCGAGCATAAGCTCTCTTATCATATCGTCCGAATCAACGGCCGGTCCTAATGTACAAATGATCTTGGTCTTTCTGAAACACATACTGCAGTCACTCCATTTACTTTAAAAACTTATGCGAATATGATAACAGGTCTTCTCGTTTTTTACAGAACAAATTGAAAGAAAAGTGCGTGTGAAAGTGATTTGAGTCGTTTTTAACATATATGTCATTTAATGTCATATACTTGAAAAGTTTTCGAGCCCCGACCCTTGTATAATCAAATACACAAAAGGCAATCTTTAAAGGGGAGGGCAGTGTGTGAGCAGGAAGAATGACAGCATCTTCACGAATACGGAAAAACAGACGTCGCGCAAGAGAAAAACGACGTTGTTTATCTGTGCCGTCATTTGTCTGGCTTGCATCATCCTCGATATCTATTTTCTTGTTAGTATTTTCTAATTGCAATTTCCCGTTTTTGCACTCATAATATCTCTGTTTAGAGTTAATGTTTATGAGGTAATATTTTTATGAAGCTTAGCGAACTGTCCGTCGGTAAGTCAGCGCTAATTACGGTCGTGCGCGGCCAGAAGGCGCTCCGTGGCCATCTCCTTGATATGGGCCTGACACCGAATACTTGCGTGACCGTCAGAGCGGTCGCACCTATGGGCGATCCGATCGAACTTGCCCTCAGAGGCTACAGACTGACGCTCAGACTCGAGGATGCATCCAACATCGAAGTCGAGCCTGTCGATACCCTTAATACTACTTGTTCCGGCAACTGTTCCGCTTGTCACAATAACAAAAAGAAGCGGGGTGAGTCCAAATGATCCTCGCTCTCGCAGGTAACCAAAACTGCGGTAAGACGACGCTCTTTAACGCGCTTACCGGTTCAAATCAGCACGTCGGAAACTTCCCGGGCGTCACCGTCGACCAGAAGGTCGGAACGGTCAAGAAAACGCGCGACGGCTCTGACGTCAAGATCGTCGACCTCCCGGGCATATATTCGCTCTCTCCTTATTCGAGCGAGGAGATCGTATCCCGTGACTATATCTTTAATGAGAAGCCGGACGGCATCATCAACATCGTCGACGCTTCCAACATCGAACGTAATCTCTACCTGACGCTCCAGCTTGCTGAACTCGGCCTTCCGATGGTCATCGCGCTCAACATGATGGATGAAGTGCGCGCAAACGGCGGAAGCGTCAACACGCGTTTGCTCGGCGAGCTTTTGGGCGTTCCGGTCGTTCCTATCTCTGCCGCCAAGGGCGAGGGTATCGAGGAACTTAAGGATGTATTCATAAATGCAGTCGAGACGCACCGCACGCCTGAGATCGTTGACTTTTGTACAGGCGAAGTACACCGTGCGATCCACGCGCTCATGCACATGATCGAGGACCACGCCACGGCCGCAGGCATCAGCAGGCGATTTGCCGCTACAAAGCTCGTTGAAGGCGACGACTCCATGGCTGTACGCTTAAAGCTCTCCCAAAATGAGATCGAGACCATCGAGCACACTCTTATCGAGCTCGAGAAAGAAGCGGGCGTCGATGCGCAGGCCGCCATCGCCGATATGCGCTACGACTTTATCCAGGGCGTAGTCGAAAAGGCCGTCAAAAAGCAATCCGAGAGCAAGCAGCACAAGATCTCCGTGAGCGTCGACAAGATCCTCACGCACAAGTTTCTGGGCCTGCCGATCTTCTTTGCCATTATGGCGATCGTATTTATCCTCTCGTTTGACATCATCGGAGGAACACTGACTGACCTCTGCGAAGGTGCTATCGAAGCGGGCATCGAAAAGGTTCGCTCCGGCATGACATCCTTCGGCACCAACCCGGTCATGATCGGACTTGTCTGCGACGGCGCATTGAACGGCGTCGGCAGCATCCTCTCGTTCCTTCCGACCATCATCGTACTCTTCCTCTTCCTGTCACTCATGGAAGATTCCGGCTATATGGCGCGCGTCGCCTACATAATGGACAAGCTCCTTCGT
>CADCPU010000343.1 GCA_902803365.1 Oscillospiraceae bacterium | reverse complement strand
CTTACACGGGATGCACCGACACCGACGAACATCTCGACGAAGTCGGAACCTGACATATGGAAGAACGGAACGCCTGCTTCACCTGCAACGGCTTTTGCGAGGAGCGTCTTACCTGTACCAGGGGAACCGGAGAGGATAACACCCTTAGGGATCTTAGCTCCGAGTTTTTTGTACTTGTCAGGGTTCTTGAGGAAGTCGACCATCTCCTGGAGTTCTTCCTTTTCTTCTGCACAACCTGCGACGTCTGCGAACTTGACCTTGATCTGGTTAGGAGTTGCAAGCTTAGCCTTGTTCTGACCGAAGTTGAATACTCCCTTGTCGCCTGACTGTCTTGTGAGAAGAACGAAGATCAGTACAACAGAACCGCATACTGCGATGATGAGGAAGATATTCGAGATAAGGTTCCAGTCAAACGGCTCTTCATAGATGTAGTTCTTGATCTTGCCGTCCTGCTTGGCCTGCTCGAGATGCTCGATAACATCATCAACACTCTCGTAAGGGATATCGATCGATACTGAGAGTTCCTTGCCGTCCTTCTCGTATTTGACAAGTGCCTGTGTGCCGCTCACGACGACCTCAGACACATCGTACTTGTCCGATTCGATGTAGGAATAGATGTATTCCTGCTTTTCTTTGGATGCCGACTTACCGAATACGCTCACGAAGACCACGCAGATCAACACGATCAGTATCAGGTAGAAGATCAGGCCCGAGAATCCCGGTACCTTGTTCGGCGAACCGTTTTTTCTATCCATTAATTACCTCCATTCATCGATACAATACAGACATCCTTGAGATTTCTGTATTCACCGTCATAATCCAATCCGTAACCGACTATGAATCGGTCGGGAATCGTGATTCCCTTATAGTCGGGTTCTATCTCATTAACACGCCTTGATGGCTTATCGAAAGCAGTACAGATCTTAAGGTTCTTAGGATTCCTCTTGAGGAGGAGTTCCTTGAGGCACTTAAGAGTGTAGCCTGTATCTATGATGTCCTCGACGATAAGAACGTTCTTACCCTCGATCGGGACAGTCAGATCCTTCTTGATAGTGAGAACGCCTGTAGATGTCTGACCCTGATAGCTGGACACCTGCATGAATTCGACCTTAACAGGCATCGTAAGATGTCTTACAAGATCAGCCATGAATACAAAGCTGCCTGTCAGTATGCCGACGACGATAAGTTCCTCGTCACCGAAGTCCTTATTGATCAAAGAAGCCTGGTGTTCAACCATTGCCTTGATCTCGCTCTCAGAAATCATTATCTCAGATACATCAACATCATTCATAATCTGACCTCCGACACAGTCACTGCCAAAAAGCGCTTTATTTCCATGTTCTTATCGTTCTCGAAAAATCTCTTTTTCGATATATCATCCGTAAATCCCGCGGAATGCCCGATGCCGGGTATCCACAAGACGTCATCGCCTCTGCTTACGGCAAAGATGTGATCTTTAAGCGCCGCCGGGATCTTATACTCGCCAAGGACCTTCGAAAAGGTCTTGCCTGCACTGCTTCCGGCACGTTTAAATCTCATCCCGGATGCCGCAGTTCCGAACCTCAGAGATGAGATCTCGGACCCGTCGATGATGGGATAAAACCACGAAATAGTATTATACCTTAACAGATCGCAAGACTCAATGATTTCCAAGCGGATTTCATACGCTTTTGAGGACAAAACAGAGCCAAAACTTAAAGTTTCCGTCCCTTTTGGAGCAATTTCCGAGTCACAGGCGATAAAACCCTTGGAAACAGCAACATTCATAAGTGAGGCATTAAGATCCTCTGCCGCACAAAAGCCGAATCTGCCGCAGATCTGATATGCGACCCTGCCAAAAGGCATATTTACATACGTTCCCGAAGCAACAGAACCATCAAGAAGCTCCTCACAAGCTGCAAGGTGCACCTGCTCAAAGTCAACTAAGTTCCCGAACGTCTCTTCCCAGAGCTTTCTTATGACTCTCGATCTTATTGCCGGATGCTGTTCTCGAAGCACGGAAACGTCAGCCGTTCCGTCGTTAAATGCTTCCGAACAGATATTATCTGCAAACGAATTAAGGAAATCCAGATCTCCCGCTATGAGCTTATATGTCTCAAAGACCGCATCAGACGGCTCTTTGACGGACACTTCGGCTATCTCCGGGATTATCCTGTTCCTCCAGACATTCCTGGTGCAGTTCTCTTCAAAATTCGTCAGATCTTCCCTGTATCCCTGACCGATATCATTAAGATAATCGATGATCTCTTTTTTAGTAACGCAAAGAAGCGGCCTTACGATATGCCCGTTTCTTGGCTTTGGCGAACACAAGCCGTCCGTTCCGCTGCCTCTGAAAAGGTTCATCAGAAACGTCTCTGTCAGATCGTCCTTATGGTGAGCCACTGCGATATCAAAGTCTTCATATGCGGAAGCAACTTCTTCGAATGCCTTGTAGCGAAGTCTTCTGCCGGTATCTTCTTCGGATCTTTTGATCCGCTCGGCTTCAGTTCTGACATCAAACGAAAACACCTTGAGCTCCACGCCCAATCCGGCGCATAACTCCTCAACGAAGCGCTGATCGGAATCTGCTGCTTCGCCTCTTAGGTTGTGGTTGATATGAACTGCGATTATCTTTTTCGAGAAAGAACAGAGCACACGCAAAAGAGCGACGGAATCCGCACCTCCGGACACACCGACGATGATCGTCCCTGCATCCAGAAGGTTATATTCACTTGCAAATTCCTTTACTTTATCCTCAAACATCTTCACCAAAAAGATCGCCCGGAAGCTCCGTGTAAGTCTCACCGTCAGCGAAGAATTCCTCATTGTCAGAGGATGCCTCCTGAGGGACATCATCCTCACTTACGGGATAAGACTCAGGCACCGGCTCTCCGGAATATCCGCCGTACGCATCTTCAGGAGGCGGTGGCGGCACATCCTCAGGCGCCGGAGGCGGAGGAGGCGGATTATCCTCATATTGATAATTGGCTGCAGACTTACTCTCCGGAACGGTAGCCGTATACGAGGACTGTCTGCCCTGATAATTGCTCTCCTGAGGATCGCTGTCCTTAGGAGGATCGAAGAACAATGTCCTGCTTCCGATCCACTTGAGCTTAACGTCACCACGCTCACCGTGACGGTTCTTTGCAATGATGACTCTTGCATCCAATACTTCATTATCGGAGACTTTCTCATCGCCTTCTGTCTTATAGTAGTCATTTCTGTCAATAAACCAAACAGAGTCGGCATCCTGCTCGATAGCACCCGAATCACGGAGGTCCGAGAGCATAGGAGTATGGTCGTCACGCTTTTCGGCGCCACGGGACAACTGAGAAAGTGCGATAACAGGAACATTCATCTCTTTGGCAAGGAGCTTAAGGCTTCGGGAGATATCGGAGATCTCCTGCTGTCTTGAGTAGTTCGCGCCCTTGCCGGGGAGCGTCATGAGCTGTAAGTAGTCGACGATCACAAGACCCAAGTGACCCTGGGACTGAAGTTCCTTACATGAAGATATCATGCTGACCGGGTTAACGCCCGAGTTATCGTCGATATAGATAGGAAGACCCGTCATCTCGTCACCTGCAAGTGCCACGTCGTGGAGCTTTTCAGGTGAGAGCTTGGCCTTCTGGAGTTCCTTGGTAGAGAAGCTCGTCTTGCTGGCGAGGATACGGTTCGCGATCTCGCCCTTGGACATCTCGAGTGAGAAGATATTTACCGGTACATGGTAAAAGGTCGCAACGTTTGTCGCGATGTTGATCGCAAATGCAGTCTTACCCATACCAGGTCTTGCGGCCAGGATATTAAGGGTACCCGGGCGAAGTCCTCCGAGCTTAAAGTCAAGACCTCTGAAGCCGGTTCTGATCGCGGAGTTCTTCTTGCCGTTGAGGCTGACCTCGTAGATCTCCTGGATATTACGCTTCAAGATGGAGCCCAAGGATTCAAAGCCGACACCGACAGTCTCCTCACGCATGGAAGAGAGTGTTCCGATCGTTGCATCAACGAGATCGTTGGTGGAATCCGTGCCTGAATCCATGGCCTTCTTGAGCATGTTCTCAAGAGTCTTTACGTATGTTCTGCGCTTGCTCTTTTCGCGGACGATGTTAACATATTCGACTACACTGGCCTTAACGGCATACGTATCGATTATGCCCAAGACATATTCGTTACCGCCTGCACGTTCAAGGTTGTTCAGCTTCTGACGCGGCTCGACCTTCTTCTCGAGAACGGAACATACCGTGTAAGGATCGATCGGCATGTTCTCGGTATAGAGCTCCATCATGGCACTGAATATCAGACCGTTGCGCTCATCGTAGAAGTCCTCGCGGAGGAGCTTGTCCTTGATGATATTGTCAACGATCTCCTTGTTCTTAAGGCAGAGCGCCAGGATGGCTCTCTCGCTCGTAACGTCCTGCGGGTACGAGTTATTGCCTGTCAGATTATCCTTAAGTTCTCTTCCGGGCATTATGACTCTCCTTATTCAGCTTCTACTTCGAGAGTAACTTCACAGGAAACTTCCGTGTGGAGCTTGACCTTAACGGAATATGTGCCGACTGTCTTGATCGCAGTCTTGATCGTAAGGTTCTTCTTGTCCACGTCAAAGCCCTCTTTCTTGAGGATCTCGGATACGTCCATTGCAGTTACGGCACCGTAGAGCTTTCCGCCTTCACCGCACTTTACCTTGTATGTGAACTTGCGTCCGTTAAGTTCGTTATATTTCTCCTTGGCAGCCTCGAGCTCTCTTCTTGCGTGCTCGGCAGCTGCACCCTTCTTCATCTTAACGTCGTTCATATTAGCAGCAGAAAACTCACGTGCAACTTTCTGCTTGAGGAGGAAATTTCTTCCGTAGCCGTCGTTTACCTCAACAACATCGTTGGCCTTACCGAGACCCTTTACATCTTTAAGAAGAATAACTTTCATCCAAATACCTCCTGGTCCAAGCCTTTAAGACATGATCGAAAAGGCTGTAATCTTGTTATAAAAAATTAGAGCGCCTTATTTAAAAGACGCTCTAAATTATATACTAGTTTTCCGACAATTCCTATCCGTAAATCAGGACATTAGTCTGCGATGAACGGAAGAAGTGCGAGGTGACGTGCACGCTTGATAGCTGTTGTAAGCTCTCTCTGGTGCTTAGCACATGTGCCTGTCATTCTCTTAGGAAGGATCTTGCCGCGCTCGGAAACAAACTTACGAAGCTTAGCTGAATCCTTGAAATCGATTACTTCAACCTTCTCGGCACAGAAAGAGCATGTCTTTCTGCGTGAACGGCGAGGTCTCATGTTACCGCCGAACTCACGGCCTGCCTTAGGTGCTCTGTTATCAGCCATAATTTTTCTCCTTTATAAATTAAACGTCGAATGGCAACTCACCGTTGTCATCCATGATCTCGAAAGACGGATCCACAGTCGGTTCGATCTGTGTCGTAGGAGCCTGAGGAGCCTGTGGGGCTGCTGCAGGAGCTGGTGCCGGTGCAGGAGCAGGTGCCGGAGCAACAGGTGCCTGATTCTGAACAGGAGCCTGATATGTCTGCTGTGGCTGCTGCTGAGGCTGAGGAGCCGAATAGTTGTTATTCGGAGCCTGATCTCTCTGAGCGGAATTGCTCGAATCAGCGAACTCAACCTCATCGACTACGACCTCGGTCACGTAACGCTTCTGTCCCTGATTATCATCATATGTTCTTGTCTGGATACTTCCTACAACTGCAACCTTGCTTCCCTTACGGAAATAAGATCCCAGGAACGTAGCTGTCTGTCTCCATGCAATGCAATTGATGAAATCGGCCGTGCGCTGACCGTTCTGATCCTTAAAACGGCGATCTACCGCGATAGTGAAGTTACAATAAGCCGTCTGGCCCTGTGTGTTTCTAACTTCCGGATCCTTTGTGAGTCTTCCAATCAAAATTACTTTGTTCATTAAAAATTCCTCCGTGTCGTACGATTACTCGTCTACACGAACAACAAGGTAACGCATTACATTCTCTGTGATCTTAAGCTTACGCTCGAT
>CADCPU010000342.1 GCA_902803365.1 Oscillospiraceae bacterium | reverse complement strand
GCGGTCTCTTATGAGGTCGATCGTCTTGTCGAGTTTCCTGGTCTTATTGTCTTTTTCCACCTCATCGAAAAGACTTATCTGCTCAGGCGCATCTGCCGCCGTAAGCCCGGTGAGCCTTACTCCGATACTCCTTACGGCCGCATGCCAGTCGTAAGAAGACTTAAAAAGGTCCATCGCCGCCTCGTAGATATCCTTGGCATTGTCGGTCGATCTGAAGAGGATCTTCTGCTTCTCGTAGACCTTGAGATCCTTGTCCCGCACCGTGATCTGAACGACATTGCCCTTAAGTCCGTGACGCCTGAGTCTTGTTGCAACGCTCGAGCTCAATGTGTGATATACGGACGAGATCTCATTTATCGAAGTCATGTCATTGGCAGTGGTGCTGGAATTGCCCACAGACTTTACCGTCCTTCGGTAGTCGGATGTCTTGACCTCCGAATCATCGAGGCCGTTTGCATGTCTCCACAGATCAAGTCCGTTCTTGCCTATGTAGCTTACGAGGAAGTCCTTATCCGCAGCTGCCAGGTCCCCTATAGTCTTGATGTTGATCTTATTGAGGCTCTGCGCGGTCGACTTGCCAACGAAGAGCAAGTCCGAGCAAGGAAGCGGCCACACGATCTGCCTAAAGTTCTCTTCGGTTATCACGGTAGTCGCATCGGGCTTTTTGTAATCGGAGCCGAGCTTCGCAAAAATCTTGTTGAAGCTCACTCCGACCGAGCATGTCAGGTGGAATTCCTCCCTGACCCTTCGCCTGATCTCGTCCGCGAGATCTTTGGGATCGCGGTCTCCGATGACTTCGGTAACGTCGAGCCAGCATTCGTCAAGTCCGAACGGTTCGACTCTGTCGGTATATTCCATATACATTTCCCTGAGCTTGCCCGAATAGAATTGATATTTCTCATAGTGCGAAGGTGCGAGCACCAGATCGGGGCACTTAAGCTTCGCCTGCCATATGACTTCTGCAGTCTTAACACCCGCCTGAGAAGCGAGCTGATTCTTTGCGAGGATGATCCCGTGCCTTTTTTCCGCATCACCCGCGACGGCCATCGGCACATTCCGATACTCGGGATGTGCGATCATCTCGACCGATGCAAAATAGCAGTTTTGATCAACGTGAAATATTACTCTTTTCACCATCTTCCTCCACAAAAGAACATATTTTCTATTGTCGCAAATTATCCGTGCTTTTTCAACACAAATTGACTTTTAAGCCCCTGAAAATGGCAATTGTTAATATTTTATTAAATCAAATGCTATCAGTTGTATTGTTTTACATTTTAACTATAATAGTGGTGTAATTATCAAAAAACAAATATATGATAAAAGTCAATACTTTGGAGGTATATATGGCCCAACACAAAATCCTTTTGGTGGACGACGATACCGATATCCTGGAGATCAACCGCTCCTTCCTCGCGAGCGAGGGATACGATGTCTACACGGCTACCACTATTGCCCAGACTATGGAGAAGATCCAGGTCGTTAACTTCGACTGTATCGTTCTCGACGTTATGCTTCCGGACGGAAATGCTTTCGAGCTCCCTCCGAGAATCCAGGTTTACTGCAAGGCACCTATCATCTTCCTTACTGCTAAGGAAGACGTTGATGATAAGATCACAGGTTTCAAGGCCGGTGCTGATGACTACATCACAAAGCCTTACTCTCTCCCTGAATTGAGCCTTCGTATCAATGCTCATATCAAGAGAAACCAGAAGAGCGAAGGATTCCTCATGGAATTCAACCCTCTCAAGATCAACATCAAGACACGTGAAGTTACATTGAAGGACGAGCCTGTTCACCTTACGAACAGAGAGTTCGATATCTTGAGACTTCTCGCTGAGACACCTAACGTAATCGTTCCTTTCTCAAGGATCTATTCCCAGGTTTGGGGTGATGACTCCCCTTGCGATAACCACCTCGTAATGGTTAACATCTCTTACCTCCGTAAGAAGATGGAAAAGATCGCACCTGAGATCACATACGTTAAGACCGAATGGGGTATCGGATACTCTTTCGCATATCCTCCGGTTAAGAACAGTTTGCACGGTGACTTCCAATAAGTTAAAATCTTAGAGCCTCTTAACCAAGAGGCTTTAATTTTTTTGTGTAGAGGTTAAGTATGGAAAAGAAAAAGACAACCAAAGCAATAAAGATAGGCAACCCTCATATGAGTCAGTTGCTCTTTGGCGTCTTTTTTATTTCTCTGTTCCTGCTCTGCAGTTATATCTTCACGTTGACCAACACGCGTGTTCCAACCACCTCGATCTATCTTGAAGGACCGAAGACGAACTCTCCGCTCAACTCAGCTTACACTGATATAATAGCTCTCAAGGATCATTGGATCCTGATCCCGAACATGACTCAGAGAGATATGGACGCTAAGCTCAAGCTCAAGGATTACATCAAGTACCGTCCGTACTGCGAGAACGTATCGATCAATACTCTCGGAACCAGGAATCCGGGACCGGATGCAGTTTGGCAGAATACCAAGAGCGATAAGACACCTCAGTATTTCCCGAATAAGATCAACGGAATGAATATAACGACATGCGCTTATGCCATGAATCTCGTATTAAGTCCTAAGATCAACACGGTCTATCTTGATCTCGGTCGCGTAAACGGTCACGCTTTCGTATATTGCAACGGATATTTCGTAGGTAATCTGGGTGACTCGAACGAATACTCGCTCACACCTTCATTTACGGGCGGTTATAACACGCTCGCTCTTCACAACACATCCACGACGATGGAACTCATTATCGTCCTTTATTCGAGCGACAAATCCTCATCAACCGGCCTTACGACCACACCTGTACTCCTCTCAGAGGAAGCTAATCTTCATATGTCATCCATGCCAATGGCGCTTCTCGCGATCATCTTCACATTCACGATCTTGGCGCTTGCAGGCGGTTATGTCCTAAGCAGAACGTTCAGTGATCCGAGAACATATTATTGCTTCTCAGTCCTGGCAATATCCATCACGGGTTATCTTATGGTCAATTGTAACTACCTTACATTCTCGACTCCGTATAAGATGCTCCTCGAATTCCTCTTTATGATCACGACAGCAGCATTTGCATATGCCTTTATCGCATATCTCTACGGATCTGACGGAGATTCAAGACCTGCACATAACGACGTCGTCATAGTCGCAAGCGTAGGATGCGCGCTCCTTATGCTCGGTTTTTTGGACAGCAGGCTCCTCAGTACGCCTTTCCACAGACTGACACTTCTCCTTTATATGCTCGTTCTGTCGATCTTGAACATCTTCAAAGTTATCATCAAGTATCCGGATGCCAAGAATGCGACTCTCGGTATCTGCTCGTCGATATCCTTCCTTTTCATCTTTATGGATATGGTAAAACCGAAGGATATCCTGGCAAACACACCGCTTTATACGATCTACTTCTTGATCTCGATCTTTGCCCTGGTCATCTACTTCCTCTATAAGTACATCGTACAGTTCTATGAGCTGTACAACACCACAAGGCATCTTCAGAGCATCGTTGAAGAAAAGACCGCACATATCTCGATGATCAACAGAGACCTTTACAATACGAACAAGAAGCTCCTCGAAAACGAAGAAGCCCGTAAGAACGTCATGTCGAACGTATCACACGACTTAAGGACGCCTATCACGGCTATCAGAGGATACTCCGAGCTCCTTCTCCAGAACGGTTCATTCCTTAATGAGGAACAGAAGAACCTCTACCTGCAGAACATCGTTAAGAGATCAACGCAGATGGAGAGGATCGTATCGGATATCGTAGAGATCACAAAGATGGAGTCGAGCGGATTCGAGTTCGAATTCATGGATGTATCCATGACGGAGCTCTTGGATGAGCTTTATATGCTCTATTCAAGTGACGTGAGAAACACGGAAAAGAAGATCGAGATCGAACTTCCTGACGATGACCTTCTTATCGCAAAGGCAGATCCTAAGCGTATCAGCCGTGTTTTCGAGAACATCATATCGAATGCCATCAACTACTCCAAGGAAGAAGCTCTCATCAGGATAAAGGCCTGGAGATCAGACAGCGACGGAGCCTTTGAAGATCAGCGTATCCACATCACGATCGCGGATAACGGAATCGGTATCCCTGAAGCGGAATTGCCGCACATCTTCGACAGGTTCTACAGAGCGAAGAATTCCGGTCAGAACATCAAGGGTACGGGACTTGGACTGTCGATCGTAAAGATGATCGTAGACAAGCACGAAGCGGAGATCAAAGTAGACAGTGTCCTCGGAGAAGGCACGACATTCCACATAATAATGAAGCCGACGTATTGATACGCCGGCTTTTTAATTCATCAGTTATTGATCTGTTGATCAACCGATAGACTGCATGTAGTTGTTGAGTTCTTCAACAAGAGCATCACAATCGAGACCGTGAACTACACATGCCTCTTCAATGGATTCACCGGATGCCATAACGCAGCCGAGACAGTGAAGACCTGCTGACATAAGGATAGGAGCAACGCCCTCATCAACTGCCAGGAGATCACTGATGATCATATCTTTTTTAACTACCATCGGTAGATTCCTCCTTGTGTTTTTGTATAGAATATATTATTTATTAGGGGTAATCAAGAATTAAATGTTTTTTGGGTGAAATAGGCAAAAATGCTTGACAGTGTGGGCATTTCTGTTCATAATGATATTGCAAAATTGCCCTGAAGGAGGCTTATTATGAACAAAACAGATCTTATTGAGACTATTGCAAAGAAGACAGGTCTTACAAAGAAGGATTCCGAGGCAGCTCTTAAGGCTACTATCGAAGCAATCGAAGAAGCTCTTGTTAAGGATGACAAGGTTGTTCTCGTTGGTTTCGGTACATTCGAGGCTAAGAAGCGTGCAGCTCGTAAGGGTCGTAACCCTAGCACAAAGGAAGTTATCAACATTCCTGCTTCCAAGGTTCCTGCTTTCAAGGCTGGTAAGGATCTCAAGAACAAGGTTAACGGCAAGAAGTAATTTCTTCGCTTACGATCGGATCTAATATCACGGGACTGTCACATGACAGTCCCGTTTCTTTTTGTCAGATTTTCCGTAATGAGCCGCAGTTCCTCCTGCTGCCTCTTCCTCTTCCTCGCGAGGTTTCTCCTGGCGATCTTTATCTCACCGCCTATCTCATCACAAAGTATAAGCAGTCCCTGGGCATTCTTAAGCCCCTCCTCCCACAGATCGCTCTGTTTAAAGGCATAGCGCACATTCCTCTGAACTGATGCGGGATTCATATAATAGATGTTCCCTACCTCCGAATAGAGTGTCTTGATGCCGTCCATATTGCCGTGCCTGTATAAGATCTTGACGAGCTGGAAGATAAGTTTGGTGCCCATAAGCGTCTTATCAAAATGATTCTTCTCCAAAATGGATTCTATGGCCTTATCAAGAAGGATAAGATCTTCTATCCCTCCTGCCCTGTCAGAGCCTATCCTGCGGTCGTTAAAGATAAGATCCTGCAGTTTCTTCGCAGCCTTGCCGTGGCTCTTCCTGCCGTCAATGATATAGTGCTGTCTGCCGGCCGTATCGCCGATCGCAATGAGACCGTGACTTCTCATCATCTGATTGATGGCCAACAGGAGATTCGAGTCATCACATACGATATAGATGCCTATCTCATCTCCCAATGTCTCGGCATAGCCGAAAACGTTCTTCTTGATCTTCATGGAGTATTACCCCCTTTTCCTTATTCCTTACTTATATTTTGGCAAGGCAAGAGGGTCAAAAGCAAGCGGAATAGTGCCAACTTTACTGACGGATTAAACAAATATTTTACGCTGTCTTTGTGAAAGGAAGCTATATTACTCCTCAGGTACTACGACCTCTGTGGGAGTAGCAGCTGTCATCTCCATGACATACCTGCTGTTCTCGGTGTACTTGATCTTGATGTAGTCACCGTTTTCGGGCAATTCCGCCTTGGGATTGATATAAAAGGTCTCATCATCAACACTTATCGTATTGCCGCAGAATGAGACTCCGTTAAGCCTGCCACTGTATACAAGGCAACGGTCAGCTGCCGCATTCGGGATATCTATGAGCCTTGGCGCACAGATAAAGAACATATCCATGACTGCGAGGATCGCGAGGATACACGGAAGGAAATAAGTAATGACATGCTTTGTCTTACGCTGCCTGTTACGGCCCAAGAAAAACAGCATGACAACAACGAGGATCGCAAATATCACCACATGGCATACGAGATTTACGACAAAATATCTCATTTATCTTCCCCTGCAGATACGCACAGAACGTGATCCACCATATAATCGTGTCCTTCTACCGGCAAAGCGGAATAGAGCTGGAAATCATAGCAGATACCGATAGTAACAGGCTTCTTGCCTGCTCCGTACTGATTGAGGTAACGGTCATAATATCCGCCGCCCTGACCGAGTCTTGCACCGTCCTTCGTATAAGCGACTGCAGGAACGAGGATGATATCGATGTCGTTAGGATAGATCTTCCTCGTACCTGACTTAGGCTCAGGTACACCATAGGCACCGGCCGAGAAATCCTTATCGAGGTCTTCTACTTCGTAGAAATCCATCGTCTCACCCTTAACTCTCGGGAAGCATACGACCTTACCCTGATCGAAGAGATATCTCGATATAAGGTCACATGAAAGTTCGCCGTTGATGGCTCTGTAAAGAGCGATCGTCTTGGCTGAGGATATCAGGTTGGAAAGCTCTGGATCAAGGTCTGTGATCAGGTGCTCCACAAGAGCTTCGGCACTGCTGCGGATCTGCTTTTCCGTCAACTGCTTTCTCTCTGTTCTTACGTTCTCTCTGATCTGAGACTTGAGTATTGCTTTATTCATGCCTGCTACCTCACTTACAGTGTATTTACGTTCTATTATACCATCCGGAGGACATTATTCGATCATTGACTTTAATTCATCTTCGGAAATAACAGGTACGCCAAGGCTCTGAGCCTTTGTAAGCTTGCTGCCTGCAGCTTCGCCTGCCAAAAGATACGTCGTCTTCTTGGATACCGATGACACTGCCTTGCCGCCGTTACTCTCGATAAGAGCGACTGCCTCGTCACGCGACATCGAAGGAAGCGTTCCCGTGATACAGATCGACATTCCCGCGAGCTTATCACCGACAACGTTGTTTTCAGCCTCGAAGTTTAAGCCTGAAGCCTTAAGGCGCTCCAAGATCGCGATATTCTCCTCATCAGAGAAAAAATCCCTGATGCCTGCTGCGGATATCTCTCCGATATCACCTACCGCCAGGAGGTCTTCCTCGCTCGCAGAAGCGAGCTCGTCGATGGACTTAAAGCTTCTCATGAGTTCCTTAGCCGTAGCCTTACCAACATTAGGTATTCCGAGT
>CADCPU010000341.1 GCA_902803365.1 Oscillospiraceae bacterium | reverse complement strand
TTGGCTGCTTATACCCCCCGATACAAATGCCAATGCAATGGACGCACTCAGTACTTTTTTCCATACATTCTTTTCCATTGTTTTCCTCCAAGTGATCGCCGCCCGCTGAGCTTCTTACCGGTAAATCTCTTTTATGTCGGACGACTTTCGAAGGTTTGCGTTGTTCATGAATACAACGCGAGACGTCTTTACGTTACAATATCGCAATCCTCCATTTTCGAACTATTAACTTTTAGTTCATAATTTGTTAACACTTTCAAACTATACCATCTAGCATTTTACTGTGTCAATGCTTCACTAAAAATTGCCTCAATTTCGTTTTTGCACGCAAAAAAAAGGCGGGAGAGCAACTTCCCGCCTGCGGCAATATCGCTTGAAAGCCCTGATATCAGGCCTCATTCAAGGCTTTGATGATATCAGGAAGTGCAGCATCGACCTTGTCATTGTCGAGCTGACAAGTACCTGCATTCTTATGGCCTCCGCCGCCGTATTTGAGGCACAACTCGCCGATATTGGCATTCGATGATTTGTTAATAATTGACTTGCCGATCATAACTGCCGTGTTCTGTTTTTTGAAGCCCCATGCAACGTGGATAGAGATCTGTGTCTCAGGATACATCGCATATACCATAAAGCGGTTACCGGCGTAGATGGTCTCCTGTTCACGAAGGTCGATCACTGCAACCTTGCCCTCTACACGCGTGATCTCCGAGAGCTGCTTCTTGAATTTCTCCTGCTGATCAAAATAAAGTTCGACACGCTCAACAACGTCAGGGATCGTAAGAACTTCATCAATGGAATGATTCATGCAGTAGTCGATCAGTTCCATCATGAGAGCGTAATTGGAAATCCTGAAATCGTGAAATCTTCCAAGGCCCGTTCTCGCATCCATAAGGAAATTCATGAGGACCCAGCCGGTCGGATTTAAGATCTCTTCGAGAGTAAAGTCTGCAGAATCTCCCTTGTCGACGGCTTCCATGAGTTCCTCTGAGATATGAGGAAGTTCAGCCTTGCCGCCATAGTAATCGTAAACGACTCTGGCAGCGCTCTTGGCATCCGGATCGATTATATACTTGTCCTTGTTCTTGGCCTGAGCATTACGCGTGACTTCCGATTCGTGGTGATCGAAAACAAGTCCCGCCCTCGGGTCAAACGGAAGGTTCGTCGTGATATCGTTCTCTGACAATTCAACCTTGCCGTCCTGGACGTCCTTGGGGTGCACGAACTTGATATCATCGATAAGGCCTTTGTCCTTAAGGATCATGGCACATACAAGGCCGTCAAAGTCACTTCGGGTTACCAGTCTTTTCTTGGGTGTATCACACATATTTCGGCTCCTCCTATATCTAAACGCTGATATTATTATAATTATTTGAGGAGCCTCAATGCAATCATCAAGATTTGATTAATCCGTAACTTTTCAGTAAATGGACTTAGGAAGATTTACTCCCTGTTTTCCTTGAGGCTCTCCGTCATCTCAACATTCCTTACCTTGCGGCCCAGAAGGAGCATCGAGATGATATAGGACATCAGAGTTATCAGGACACAGATCACGAGAGACTTCCATGATACAAAGGCATCGATATACGAATTGTATTTGGCTGCCTGCGTAGCAAAGTTCACCTTGTTGAGCCAGACTCCCGCTGCAATTCCAAGCGCGATGCCGATCGGCAGGAGTGCGTGATAGATATACGTGACGATGCTGTTGATCTCTCCGTCTCTGTATCCCAGGACCTTGAGCATCGATACGACCGTGATGCTCTCATTAAGGAGGATATTGACCATCAGGTATGTCGTAATGACTGAGATCACGATCGCAATGATCGTAATCGGCAGGAGCATATCCTTCATTCCCTGGTTGATCGTCTTATCGAGCGATTCCGCGAGAGACGTCTTGCTGACTTCGCGAAGGAGCTCGGAATCTTTATATTCAATCGCATCCTTACTCATTACCATGTTATAGGCATCTTCCGGAAGGCCCAGCAGATCGTTTACCGTATCGCGGTCGGATACGATGAGTGACTGCGAACCGTTTACGAAGATACCTGAGATCTCGATCTCATACTCCTCAAGGTTGGAGATATTTACGAGCGTGATCGTATCGCCTTCCTTAAGACCGTATGCATAGGAACTCATCTGAGAGATATAATACTTGCCATCCTCGAGTTTGATCTCATTTCCGTCCTCATCTTCAACCTTAAGTAGCTTATCCTCATCAAGACCCATCATGGTTATGAGATCAGAGTTATCCTTTACCTCAAACGATGCACCCGTTACTGCAGTACCTTCATCCGGAGTGCCGCTTCCGAGGCTCTTGAGGAAGTATTCGTATTCGAATTCGCCTGTCGCCTTAACACTCGTTTTGACATATCTGTCGATAGAGTCGACACACGCGAAAGTGAACGCTACCATGACTCCGCCAAGGGCGATTCCGAAGATGACGAGAAGGGTCCTCTGGAAGTGTCCGAACATAGCGCGGAGCCTGTACTTCGTGCGGAAGTTCATCTTGGACTTGCGAAGTCCGTATCTCTTTTTCTTATTTTTGGAAAGTCCCTTGATCATATCGATGATGCTGCCGCGCATATTGACCATAGCAGTAACAAAGACCGCAGCTGTATATGCAACAACAGGTAGCAGGATCGCGGTGATCACAGATCTGGGATTAAGCGAAGTTACCTTGTAAAAGACTTCCATCTTATCTTCGATAAGCGTATCGGAAAGATATCCGAGGAGAGGATATGCAGCTGCAGATCCGAGCACGCCTCCGACCAGAGCAGGAAGCGCTCCGAAGAGACTATAGTGAAGCGCGAGTTCAGACCTCTTGTAACCAAGTGCGTTAAGGACACCGATAAGCTTTCTCTCGTTCTTGATCTTCCTTCCGAGTACGACCGATACGAGTACGATCATGAAGATCATGCAGGACGGAAGGATCGTCTTGACCGTAAATCCCAGTTCGTTGAACTGATCTATCGGGCTTTGGATCCTGGTGTTGTTATCGATCGAGAGATACGAGAGCATTCCGTAGTCTTCATTTATATGCTTTCTGAAGGCTGACACATCCGTATCATCTCCGAATCGAACAGCATATACAACAGCCTTGTCAGCTTCGTCGTATTCTTCAAAGACATCCGACTTAACGACACCTATACCGAACCTGTCGCTGTCCGAGAAGGTGTCAGTCACGTTCTTAAGACAGAAGAGATAATCAGTCCTTATGACCTTGCCGCAGACGTTATATTCCTTGCTGCCAAGCTTTACCTTATCGCCTATCTTTATTCCC
>CADCPU010000340.1 GCA_902803365.1 Oscillospiraceae bacterium | reverse complement strand
TTAATAAGCACAATAAGTAAGAAAGGCCGTTAAGAGTTTGAACAATCCGAAGCCTTGGTATGGCTATAAGTTTGTCTAATACCACAACGGCGGATTTGTTTATTTTGTTGTTTTTTTCCTTTAAAATTCTACTTGGTTATTGCAGGTGGATATTGATGAAAAGGTTACAAAAGATAGCAAAAGTCATTTCCTTTACTAGGAATAAGGCAAGATGGATAGCAGTAGGGATAATCGTGGCAATTCTTGTTGCCATGCTTATTTTGTTCCTGCCATATTTTAAAGATGAGAGAGTTTCTTCCTGTATCGGTAACAGAGGCGAGCGCTCCGGTGTTATTTACGGAGAGGCATTGGTCCAGCCTTTTGTGCCTTCAGGTCCCCAGATAAATTACATCGAGATCAGATACGCAAACTGTGACTACGGTGAAGGCACAGTCGTATTCCAGGTGCTCAACAGCAAGAACAAGGTCCTCTACGAGGAGACTGTCAATGTTAAGGATCTCACGAGTGACGACTACTACAGATATAACGTCAATCTCACGGTAACACCTGAGAAGAAGTACAAGTTCACGGTCAAGAGCGAAGGCACGACCGAGATCAGATCACCTAAGATCTGGATCTCCAACAATATCCAGGATGAGTGCCGCAACGTTATCTATAACGGCTATGACCCTGACGTAAGGATGCAGACATCCACCATTATCGCTTATGCCCAGTTCCACTATATGGCTTTCTTCATCTCTCTCGGATGTGTTATCCTTGCAGGTTTTACTGCCACGCTTGTACTTCACATCGACCGCAAGAGACGTAAGGCCATCTGCTTTGTCGTTCTTGCAACGATGCCGATGGTCACATTCCTTATGGCCGAGATCTTGAATGCTAACTCATTCACTCTCAAGATCCCTGCGGCATATGCAGTCAATTACGTTTTGTATCTCATCATTTACTGCTTCTTCTTTGCACTCACAAACAGGCTCAGATTTGCAGTACTCTTTTCGAATACGCTTATATTTATCATGTCGCTCGTTAACTTCTATAAGCTGGAGTTCAGGGGGGAGCCGTTCTCACTTTCCGACTTTGCTTCATTCAAGACTGCTGCAAACGTAGCAGGTCAGTATGAGATCAAGCTCAACTATATCGTTATCATGACGGCATGCCTCTTCATGCTCGTTACTGCGGTAGTATCCCGTTTCCGTTACAGCATGAGAAGAAAGAAGTCCAGACTCGGCGTAGGCCTCGTCTGCGTGATTCTCGGTGCTCTCATGGTTTTCGCGCTTTTCGATACCGACAGATATTCAACGAGCAAGAACTCTATCATGAAGAAGCTCGGAATCGTAAATAACGTTTGGAATCAGCCTCTAAACTATACGGATAACGGTATGATCGTTGCGATCGCGATGAATGCACAGTACCTTAAGGTCAGCCCTCCGAAGGTCTACAGTGAGAAGGACCTTAAGAACGTTGAGGCTGACGTATCCGATAACTTCGGTACAAATATGCTTACCGACGAAAAGCTCTCATACAACATGAGACGCAAGATCAACGTTGATCAGACACCTAACATCATCTGCATAATGAACGAATCTTATTCAGACTTCTATCAGTTCGATAACCTTAAGGAGAAGCTCAGCAAGTCTTATTCACCGTTTATGGATTCCATGACGGAGAATACGATCAAGGGCGGCTGCTACGTATCAACGTTCGGCGGCGGTACGGCTAACTCCGAGTTCGAGTTCCTGACAGGTAACTCCATGACGGGTATGCCTAACGGAAGTATTCCTTATCAGCAGTACATCGACAGCGATACGGGCTCTCTTGCAAGGATCTTGAAGGGCTACGGCTACACGGCTCTTGCAGTTCATCCTTACCTCGCAAGCGGATGGAACCGTCCTGACGTATATAAGTACATGGACTTCGATCATTTCTACTCACAGGATGATTTTGAAGAGCCTGAGTACATCAGATCCTATATCAGCGATCAGTGCTCTTATGAGAAGGTCATCGAGCTTTATGAGGAGCACAGGAAGAATAACGACAATCCGCTCTTCGTATTTAACGTTACGATGCAGAACCACGGTTCCTACACGAAGTCTTATGCAAACTTCGAGCCGGACGTTTCTTATACACCTGATCCGGGTAAGTATCCTCAGGCTGAGCAGTATTTCTCCGTTGCGAGAAATTCCGACGATGCGGTCAAGTACCTTGTTGAGTACTTCGAATCGATCGACGAGCCTACAGTCATCTGCTACTTCGGCGACCATCTCCCGAGCTTCAAGGACGGCTTCTACGAGATGCTCTTCGGTGTTAAGGATATGACGGAGCTCTCTCCTGAAGAGATGCAGAAGATGTATATCACGAACTACTTCGTATGGGCTAACTACGATATCCCTGAGAAGGAGATCCCTGCTATCTCCCTGAACTTCCTGTCGACACTCGTCATGCAGGTTGCAGGTCTCCCTATGACTGAGTACCAGATGTACCTCTCCGATCTTTACGAGCTCTATCCTGTCGTAACGACAATGGGTATCTGCGATAAGGACGGTAACTACATCGCTCCTAAGGTCGAGTCACTCAATGTCGATATGTGGAACTACTACTCTGTTTTGGAGTATAATAACGTATTCGGTAAGGATTCGAGGCTTTCCTACATCTTCGACATACCGTATTTCCAGGCCCTCAGGGTCAAGAACAATGCTAACAAGACTGACAGTCTGCCTGCTGCTACCACGAAGGTGACTGTCACTACGAAACCATCCGATGATGAGGATAATTAATGAAGGAATTAACTTTTGAAGATCTTAATCTGTCAGACGAGATCATGTCAGCGCTCGCGAAAATGAACGTTGTCCGTCCCACGACAGTTCAACAGCTTGCAATACCGATCTTGATGAAGGACGAGTGCCTTATCGCCAAAGCGCCTACAGGAACAGGTAAGACGTTCGCATTTTCCATCCCGATACTCGAATATCTGGATCTCAGCAACAGGAACATCCAGGCTCTCATCCTCTGTCCGACAAGAGAACTTGCCCTTCAGATCGCATCAGAGATCAAGGGTCTTGCAAGATACATCAAAGGTTTTAACGTCTGTGCCATCATCGGCGGTCAGAGCATGAAGCTCCAGGCCGAGAGGATCGCAAAGCGTCCTCAGGTAGTCGTTGCTACTCCGGGCCGTCTTCTCGATCTTTACGAGAGACATATGATCGACATCAGGAACATCTATACGCTCGTCCTTGACGAAGCAGACGAGATGCTCAAGATGGGCTTTATCAACAGCATCAGGGAAGTAATGCGCATCACACCCCGCGATAAGCAGATCGCTCTCTTCTCAGCTACGATGCCGCGCGAAGTTATGAACATCACATGGTCCTTCATGCAGGGCGCTAAGGAGATCGACGTAATGCCTAAGGCTGAGGATCGTCCTCAGATCGATGAGTATATGGTCGAGGTATCCCAGAAGGATAAGTCTCTTGCTGTTATCCGTCTTATCAAAGAGCAGGGCTTTAAGAAGTCCATCGTATTCTGCAATACAAAGAGACAGACAGAGATCGTATACGATATCATCAAGGCTGCCGGATTCAGCTGCGGTTGCCTCCAGGGCAATATGGGCCAGGGTGCCCGTAACCGCGTCATGGATGCATTCAGACACGAAAAATACGAGATACTCATCGCTACCGACGTCGTTGCAAGAGG
>CADCPU010000339.1 GCA_902803365.1 Oscillospiraceae bacterium | reverse complement strand
TATCTGCGATACTTGCTGTGATCTTGCTTGTGCTCTCTCCTTGCGGCAGGATCTTCTTGTAATATGCCAGATAGCTGCCATCTTCGTTATCGGTTATCAGCCAGTCATCGTTTCCTTCAACTGTCATACCCTCCGGACCATAGAGCATTACTTTTACGATCACATCTGATTCTCCTGTGTTTTGGATACCTACCGTCGTAGAAGTTGATGTCCACTGTTCATCCATGTGAGTGCTGTGGCCAAGCTTTATAGCCGCAGAACCCGCCAGCTGATCATAATCTGTGAAGTATGCCCAAGCGCTGCCGGCCGTGGCCGTCAGGATCATTATGGTCATAAGCAGGACGGACACCGATCTTTTACTTAATCTCCTCATTTGACCTCCTCCTACTCACCTATCTTATCTACGAACTTGAACTGGCTTTCGCCTGTGATGCTGTACTTGTTGATTACTCCCGTATCATATGTATGGTCTGTATCGATCGTGTTTGTGAAACTCACCGAATATATTGGGTTCCCGTCTTCATCAATATCAGGCTTCGCTTCTTTTTGTGCGTTCCCCTCTGGCTTGTAGTTCCCGAATCCAATTTCCTTTACTACTATCCTGTCGACATCTTTTGCGATGTTCTTGACATATGTATATTCGATTTCTCCGGAGTCGGCTCCAAACAGGATGCTTGCGAATTTGTGGAATTCAAGTGTATCTCCGGCGTAACCCCATACCTCAAAGACAAAGTCCTGTGTGGATCCGTCATCGTGGCTGATATAATCTTTCAGGTCTTTTGTGATTTTAAGTATCTTTCTTGCGTACTTATTTGTGATATCCACCGTCATCGTTCCGGTGTCTTCGTCGAAACTTTCTTCAGTAATAACTTCATAGTTCTTTTTGATCTTTTCGTCGGTCTGGTCCTCATAAATGGTCCAAAGATCAGGGTCGTACTCGTCCTCCTCTGCTGCCCATTGGTAAAACCAATTCCCTTTATCATCCGGAAGGGTAATGTCTCCTTTATCTACTTGTTTGCCTTCCTCGCCATACAACCTATGTATAGTGATACTCTCAGGTCTCGTCAACTCCTTTACATCTTCGTCACTCGGATCCCAATTCTTCATGACTTGTATGATCAGTGCTTTTCCTTCTCCAGACTTGAGCACATATTCCGGGTCGTCATTCAGGACCATGATATACATCGGCATTGGCCAGCGGTATATCACATTCGATGGATCATTTTCATCAACGATCTTGATACTTGTACCTGTCACCAGATAAAAGCCGTTGTCAAGTGTTCCTTCGAAGCTGAAACCCGCCTTACTAGTCGCTACGGGAACATTTTCCTTCGTTTTGAACGGCGGTATCTCATTCGCTTTGATGTATTCGCTTACTGTATTAGCTGATGTCAGCCATGCTTCTCTCCACTCATCTTTTGTGTCGTAATCAGATTCCTTGGATTTAGGTGGCACCAATGTCCCGTCGTTGAACGGCGCTACAAACTCAAATACACCATTAGGTCCGAATTTTCCGACTTTGTAGAGCTTGTACGTGATCTCGCCTGTTTCCACACCTGGATCATACTTGATCGTCACATGCCCCTGAGCAAAAACATCCTGTGAGCACAGTCCCATAATAAGTATGACTGTCAGCACAGCAAATGCTGCTCCTATTACGTTCTTTAGACTTACTTTACAAATCATTTTTCAAAGCCTTTTCTTTAACAAAGTTATAACTTATTGTCTGTATAGCAAATTAATATTGGTCAATGTACTGGCCCTATTCTGTTCAAAGGCCATATCCGGAAAACTATCTTTCCGACGATCTGCTCGGGGGTGACACAGCCTATAGATGTATGTCTAGAATCGATAGATACGCTCCTGTTGTCACCGAGCACGAACACACGCTCATCAGGTACCTGATAAGGAAAATCTATTGTAGGCTCGCCGAAAGCCTTTTCTTTCAGATAAGGCTCATCGATCTGCTGTTGATTTACATAGACATTTCCGTCCAGGTCTATGTCTACCCAGTCACCTGAGTTGGCGATCACACGCTTAACAAGGATATTGTTATTATAGTAAAATGCTACGATGTCTCCCGTTTTGAAAGAAGCACCTTTGATCGATACGACCAGTTCTCCGGATACCAGAGTACTGTTCATCGACTGTCCGTATATTCTCAGTACCGGCAGCAGCAGTACAGCTATAAGCACTGTCATCGCTGCTACAACTATCAGTATGTTTGTGGTACTCATCACAGATCTGAACAATCTGTTTCTGTAAGATACCTTTTCATATGCTTCTTTGATTTCGTCTGTTGGCGGAAGCTCAATCGGTGCTTTACTGTTCACAGCCGGTTCACTCATACTT
>CADCPU010000338.1 GCA_902803365.1 Oscillospiraceae bacterium | reverse complement strand
GTTAATTACACGACGATCGCGATCAAGGGCCTTATCTACAAATATAAGCCGACCAATGCGGTCGTTACGATAGACGGCGTCAGGAAAGAATATAAGAAGGTCTGGCTCGCGCCTGCCATGAACGGCAGATATTTTGGCGGCGGTATGATGCCTACTCCGGGCCAGAAGAGGCTCTCTGAAGATAAGAAGCTGTCAAACCTCGTCTTCTACGGAGCAGGTAAGCTTAAGACTCTTTTGATGTTCCCTGCGATCTTTAAGGGTGGTCACGTCAAGTACACGAAAAATGCCGTCATCACAGAAGGCAAGCACATCAAGGTTGAATACGACAGGCCGGTCGCTCTTCAGATCGACGGCGAGACCGTATTGAACGTAACCGAGTATGAGGCTTTTGTCTGAGAATTAAAAAGGATCGCTGCCGAGAAGCTTTACGATATCTTCTCTTTTTGGCAGATCATCACAGAACGCGCAGGCGCATCCTGCGGCAACGGCGATATCCAGGGCTTTGTCTGAGGCAAGGCCCTTTTTCTTGCCCGCGATAAATCCCGCGAGCATCGAATCGCCCGCACCCACGGTATTGATGACATCTCCCTTGTAAGACGTAACGATATGAAGTTCGCCCGAGCGGTCGACAAGGTATGCCCCGAAGCTTCCCGCTGAGACAATGACTTCCTTTGCGCCCAGGTCCTGAAGCTTTTTGGCTTCGATATAGATCTTGTCAGCATCAAGTGCGTCGATATCCGTGCCGCTTAGCTGCGACAGCTCTTCGATATTGGGCTTGATGACATCCGGATGGTATTTGAGTGTGTTCATAAGAAGGCTTGATGCGGCATCGACGACAAAGGAACAGCCCTTATCCGCAAGACATGCCGCTATTTGGCCGTAAATGTCGTTTTTAAGGCTTTGCGGTGCAGAACCTGAGATGATCACCATATCATCTGAGGAGAGCTCAGAGAGGCGATCAAAGAGCTTATCAAGGCTGTCGGGACTGATATCGGGGCCGCTGCCGTTGATCTCGGTTATCCCTGCTTCCTCGCGGATCTTAACATTGATGCGGGACTCGCCGCTCTCAAGGTGTATAAAATCGGTCTTAAGGCGGTCTTGAAGGCCCTTTTCGATCGCGGCTCCGACAGTGCCTGCGACAAAACCGAGGCAGACTGAATCGATACCGAGCTCCTTTAAGACAGTCGAGACGTTTATACCTTTGCCGCCTATAAAGAGCGACTCGCTTTGGGTCCTGTTTGTCTTTTGCGGGAGTATCCTTCCGTTTGGTGTTATATGGTAGTCCAGGGAAGGGTTGAGAGTAAGCGTGTAGATCATTATAAAAGCCTCTGTTTTTTTGAGTTGATATTACTTTTTATTCCGTTTTCGGTCAAGAAAAAACAGCCGTTCTTGTGGAGGAGGGTAAATGAGAACGACTGTTTGTTTCTTTTTCTAAGAGAGGATCACTTCTTGTCTTTGGGGCCATCGCTTTTTTTGTTAAGCCTTACGATGGTAAATAACGTTAAAAATATGACCAAGAACAGACCCGATATGATCAATATGTCTTTTAACGTCAACGTCGGTGCGAATAGCCACCACATGATCTTCTCCTTTCAGTTTTCAAATTAATCAAACTCAATAAAATGTAAAGAATCTTTATGTTTCAATCATAGCAAGGGGGTTGTTAAATGTAAATTATAATTTATCAATAAAATGTGAACTGACAATTTCCATTGTGTAATTTTCGGTCCGGCCATTGTTATAAGCACTAAAAAGGCCTCCCGCAAATGCGGAAGGCCTTGTGTAATCTGTCATTCAGCAGCTTTTTACTTGATTGTTGTGAAGCTGTAGGATTCGATGATCTCGCGTGACTCATAGATCGTCTTCTGCATGTTGATCGCAGTGGAGAGAACGAGTCCGTTAGGAGCGAGCTTACCGTCGAGGTTCTTGGAATCAGCTGCATAGCAGATAGCCTGAGCTTCGTCCTCGGAGAGGAGCATATACTGGGAAACGAGGAAAAGGCTTCTCGCACCAACGTTCATGCTTGCAAGCTTGTGGTTGATAGTATAAGTAACCTGTGTGTTGGCACTTGATACTCTGCTGCTCAAAGATGTAAGACCGAGAGCGGATGTTGTTGTAGGCTTCTCCTCAACGATATAGAGAGGCTTGCCCTCAACACCTACCTTGCCGACATCGTGGAAGAGACCCATGATGATAGCGGACTCTTCGTCGAGCTGAGGCATAAGTGTGTCCTTGATCCTCAAGAGCTGCTTTGTAACAGCAACGCTTCTGATGAGGAGGCCCTTCTCGCAAGCGAGGGAACCTGTTGTATCAGCAGGTGATGTAAGCCATGTTGTACGGTTCTCAAGGAAGTCGATGAAGTGATCGAACTCTGTCTTACGCTTAACGATAGCGTTCTTAAGTTCTGTATAGTACTCATTTACATTATCTTTTGTAACTTCAACCATAGGCATGATTCCGTCTCTTGCCTTTCCGTGAGAAGAGGAAGAAGAGGAGGAAGATGCGGATGCGGAAGGAGCAGCCTCTGCGGATGCAGAAGAACCTGTATCTTCAGCAAAATCGAATTTACACTTTGGACAACGGATAGCTTGATTGGCAATGACCATGCCACAGTCAGGACACTTTTTCATTATTTACCTCCCTTAACTAGTAAACCTAGTAAGTATCTGATTTGATACATCTAATTCTACAACGTGACGGCACTTCTTTCAATAAATCAAATCAAGATTACTTTATTGTTAACACAAATTTAAAAAAGAAATAATCGCCAAAGATATAGATTTTTCAGTGCTTTTCAGCGTTTGAACGTGTCGGCTATTCCCTTGAAAAAAACGCGTGGTTCGAACTTATAAGGGAAATACTGCATCCTGCGTGTCAGATGCGCCCGAAGTACCATATCAATTTCCTGATCTTGGACCTTGCGGTTAAAACACATCATGTAAGACGTTACATCGGGGAGCTGATAGAAAAATCTGTAGGGTGCATCGTAGGCATCGCCGATCCCGAGTACGTGACCGAATTCGTGCGCTGAGACCTGTTCGAACCTGTAGAGGTTCTTATATCTTTTCATGTTGATGCTGCCCGGGAAGGAAGGCGACCAGTTGAGCGTAAAGCTCTCGGGCGATCCGCAGTAGAAAAGACCCCAGATCCATCTCCAAAACGGGCTCATTACAAATGACGTGTTGAAGAAAAAAGGTGCAAAGCGTACATATGCGAATCGTTGTCCGGGTTCATACTCGTCCTTGTCTTTTCTTACTATCTTAGTTACGACCTTGAACCTGCCGTTTAAGCCGTTCTTGAGCCATGGGAAGACAAAGCTTCCTGTCCAGTTCCTCTCTATGCCTTCGCAGACGGCATCGGCAAAGGTAAAGTCTTCTCCCTTTGCTTCGAGCTGGAGATCCTTGGATGCTTCTTCGCCCTTTTTGGGCTCGCGGTTTACGTAACGCTTGAGGAGCTTAGGTGAGAACTCGAGATGCGCCAATATATGCACTTCGTTATCTTCGACCGTGATCTGAACGGGCGTGCTCAATTTACGCCTGTAGCTTATCGGATAATGCAGGCGCAGTGAATCGGCATTCTTAAGTTCGATTTTGTGATAGATCATATGAAGATTATACCAACTTTTTCGAAAAGAGATAAAAAAATAAGACACCGACGAGGGGACGCCAGTGTCTGTAAGGAGGGTGTTATGAAGTAAGGAGTGTTCCTCTTAGGAACATCCTTATGATATCAAATGTCTCACTTTACTTTAATGGCAAAAAACGGCAAAATAGTGGCAAACGATTCAGGAGCGCATAAATGAAACTCGAAGGAAGAACTTTCAAAGGCAATACGATACTCGATGTGCAGATAGTCGTGCACGAGAATCCCGCGGTAAGATACAGCAAGGAACTCGAAGAGGCTTTTGTACTCCTTTGTAAGGAAATGAATGCGCCGGTGCCGATGTGGCTTTCAAAGAATACGCATGAGTTTGCGGTATTCCGTCAGACGATATTTTTTGCAGAACAATTCGACCAGAAGGTCACTTTCGATCGCTTCCAGATAAGATTACTCGAATGATATATAGGCTTTATCAGCCCTTGTTGTCGTTGGAGATACGATAGATGATCTCGCCCGGATATACCATATCAAGGTGTGTCCTGGCCATAGACTCGATATATGCGCGATTGTCGGAGTTGTTTGCTTCCTTGCGGATCTGCATGAGTTCTTCTTCAAGTTCAGCCTTTTGTCTGTCGAGAGAATCCGCTTCGTTATGAAGACGGGTGTACTGTTCCTTCAGATCATAGAATCTCGTGATACAAAGAACTGCGAACACGATAAAGGAGACAAACATGATTGCCGTTGCAACAGATATTCCGCTTTTCTTACGGTTGATCTTGCGCATAGTCGTCTCCTCTCATAAGTTTTATATAAGTATAGACATCATGAGCGCTCAAATCAATTTGTTAAATAGCATCTTAAGACAGTTGTAACGTTCCTGAAATATTACTCGGCAAGTCCGTTATCCTCGAGGATCTTATACATCTCGGCCGCATTCTCCTTGCGCACTGTCTCCTCGATCTTAAGCACCTCAAAACTGACGCTTCCGTTACCGAAAACGATGGTAACGACGTCTCCGACCTTAAGCTTTACGGACGGCTTTGCAGGCCTTCCGTTGACGCTTACTCTTCCGAGCGTGCAAACGTCATTTGCAACGGTCCTTCTCTTTATTATCCTTGAAACTTTAAGAAACTTATCCAGGCGCATCAGATCTCTGTCCTTCCTTTAAGAGCATTAGCCAAAGTAAGATCATCCGCATATTCGATATCGGATCCCATTGGAAGGCCTGACGCAAGACGCGTTACCTTGATGCCCGAAGGACCGATGAGTCTGGAAATATAAAGTGCGGTCGCCTGACCTTCAGCAGTCTGATTGGTGGCAACGATGACTTCTTTGATCTCTGTGTCACTTTGAAGTCTGCCGATGAGCTGCGACAAAGTGATGTCATTCATGTTTTTTCCCGATACAGGGGAGTATACACCGTGAAGGACATGGTAAAGTCCGTTGTATTCTCTCATGCGCTCAAACGTTGAGACATCGCGCGGTGTCTCGACCACGCAGACAACGGACCTGTCCCTCTTGGGGTCCGAACAGATCGGACAAGGGTCACTGTCGGTAAAATTCTGGCAACACGAACAACGCACCGTTAAACGATGCGCTTCCGTAATAGAGTCCGCGAGCTCCTGAACTTCCTTGTCCGACATGGACAGTATGTGGAAAGCGAGCCTTTGAGCGGACTTGCCTCCTATGCCCGGAAGAGATCCGAGCTTGGAGATAAGATTTTGTACCGAAGGTGAATATCTGGCCATCTTATGATCAGAACGGGAGTTTCATTCCGCCTGTAGCACTGTTGACCTTCTCAGCTGAGATAGCGTCGAGCTGCTCGTTAGCCTGATTAAAAGCTGCGATGATAAGATCAGCAAGACCCTCTGAATCCTCAGGGTCGATAACTTCCTTAGCGATCTGAAGATCATAGATCCTGTGGTCACCGCCGAGTGTGAGCTTAACGAGTCCGCCGCCTGCAGTACCCTCGAGACGAAGGAGCTTGATCTCCTGCTGAGCGTTCTCGAGATCCTTCTGCATCTTCTGAGCCTGAGCCATGATGTTGCCCATATTGCCCATTCCGCCAAAACCTTTGAATCCTTTTGCCATTTTAAATTCCTCCTTAATCATCACCGAAGTGAATATCTATTCCCAGCTGTTCCGCTCTGTTTAAGTAGTCCTCGAGCGCACTCTTAGGACCTGCCTGCTCAAACTTCGGCTCTGCCGGGGTGTTTTTTGCCAAAACATTATTGAACATCTTGGGTGTCGCAACATAGACCTTGCGCGTACCCGGGATGACTGTGATTATATCGCTTCTGATTTTCTTATAAAGCGGATCTGATGTCAATTCTTCGAGCTTTTCCTTGGTATAGTTGCTGTCGACTATGACGTAAGCGTTCTCGCCGTAGAGCTTGAGCTCGGTCTTGGAGAGCTTGACATAGAGCAGGTAATCCTTGCTCTCGATCCTCTTGCAGATAGAACTCCAGATAGCGTTGATATCAGAACCGTCCGTTACCTTGAGCGGCTCAAGCTCGGGCTCTGATGATTCCTTGCTCTTTACAAGATCCTCTCCCTCCATCATCTGAACGAGAGACGTTGAAGGCTTGGGCTTCTCGGGCTCTGCGATCGCGACCTGAGGTTCCGGTTCCGGCTCAGGCTGAGGCTCTTCTTCCTCGTAGTGAGTTATCGTCGGCTCGCTGCTCGAACTTGGGAGTATGTCGTCCAGGAAAGATGTGGACAACAGATCCAGGAGCGGTGTGTCGTT
>CADCPU010000337.1 GCA_902803365.1 Oscillospiraceae bacterium | reverse complement strand
GACGCCTCTATCCGCGGATCTGTATGAAAGAATCAAGCGGGCTTTGACTATCTGAGCCTGCACGGCTCACCCTTGAGGTGAGTTCAAACGAATAAATTCTGCACAGACTCACCCTAAAGGTGAGCACAAAGTTGAAGTTGATGCGCAAACTCACCCTTAGGGTGAGTGCGAAGTTGCAAGAGAGGGATTCACTCACCCCTGGGGTGAGCCGGAAGTGGGATTAAAAAAGCCTGACCGCAAAGGATCAGGCTGAATAGTTACATATAAGGATTTGTCTTCTTTTCGATCGCTATTGTCGTATGATAGCCATGGCCGGGATAAACGACGATGTCTTCGGGCAGCGAGCCGAGCAGAGCAAGCGATTCAGCTAGCTTGCGGGCATTTCCGTCAGGCAGATCGCTTCGGCCGATAGAACCTGCAAAGAGCGTGTCACCCGAAAAAAGGACGTTTTCGTTCTCGAAAAGGAAGCATACCGAACCCGAAGTATGGCCCGGAGTAGGAATTACGCGGATGCTGTAACCCAGAAGATCAAGGTGCTCAGGCAACTTCGAAGGCACTGTTTTAAAGCTCAAAGGAGTATCCATCATAGCTGAGCAATTATAGAAATCAGAAGACAAGATAGCTTTATCGTCAGCTGAAATATATGCCGGCGCACCGGTTGCTTCGACCCAGGCATCAAGACACTTCGTGTGATCGAAATGAGCATGAGTCATAAGTATGGCGCGGACCTCGGATACGGAACGATCGCCAATCTTACGCGCAACAAAGGAACTGTCCGGTGCAACGGACGGATCGATAATAATAAGACCCGCCGGATCCATTATGATATACATATTGGATCCGAGTGGGCCATAAGGTACTGTTTTGATATCCATAAGGATCAACCCTTGATCCATTCACGCCAGTCGAGGTCACCACGGTCAATAGCGAGGATCAAGATCTCGGCTGTAGCGATATTGGTCGCATAAGGGATGTTATTAAGGTCGCAAACCTTCAAAAGCTCTGTTGTACTGTGCAAAGGATCATTGCGGCCGTCACGGATGTAGATGACACAGTCGATCTCATTGAACTCAGCACGTGATGCGAGCTGCTCAAATCCGCTCTCGTAATCGACAGAAAGTCCTGAAACTTCAATATCAACGGCACTCTTGAGAAGTTTGCCGGTGTTATATACAGAGATCAACTGATGCTTGGAAAGTAAAGGACGATAAGCGATACAGAAATTGACAAGAAGTTCGTTTTTACTGTTATCAGCCATCAAAACAATCTTCATACGCGTACCTCCTAAATCAACTTATTCTATTTTACGCAAAATGTCAGTATTAATCAATAAACAATTATAAAATCAGCCTGCCGGTTCTTCATTCTGAACGGTCTCCTGAGGCTGCTCAGGCGGAAGAGCCAGATCATCGCCAAGGATAGGCTCAAGCTCATATACATTCTTACCGTCGTCGGCAGGAACACCGAAGTATGCGGCAAGGAGCTTTTTGGCGATAACTGTAGTGGATGCACCCCACTCACCTTTCTCAACAACGAGTGCGATCGCGATCTCAGGATCATCAGCTGGCGCGTAGCATACGAAAAGACCGTTTGAATACTCTTTACGGATCTCCTCGTAACCTGTCTCAGCCGTACCAGTCTTACAGGCAACACTAATTGGGAAATCAGCAAGGTTTTCCTGGGCGGTACCAGGCCAATCGGAAGTTCCGCTAACTACACAACGCATCGCATTACGGACCGCATCAAGGTTTGCTTCGCTGATACCGAGATTGGTTGAAGGCTTCTGTCCCTGATACATTATTACGCCGTCCGGAGCAACAACACTGTCAATAACATAAGGTGTTACGAGCTTTCCGGTCGCAATGGCCGATGTATAACGGCAAAGCTGAAGGATCGTAAAACAGTTATCGAACTGACCGATAGCAGACTGCGCCGTATCAGCCGGGAACCATGTTCTGTCATATTCTGATTCATGCATGAGACGCTTTGTCTCACGGCTTGCACGGACACCGCAGATCTCACCCGGAAGGTCGATTCCCGTAAGTTCTCCGAGGCCTAAGCGCTCACCCATCTTATCGATATTATCGATACCGGTATCAACGCCAACGCGCATAAAGTAGATATTACAAGATGTTGCAGTAGCACTGTTGAGGTTCAACGGACCGTGACCGTCATTCGGGAACTCGAGACACTTGAACTCCCAACCGCCTATATCGATAGGAGATTCACAACGTGCCCATGTATCGTCCAAGGTGATCGCACCTTTCTCAAGAGCTGCCAAAGCCGTACACATCTTAAATGTGGAACCCGGCGCGTACTGTGACATGATGGCACGATTCCAAAGCGGCATATCGACACTCGCGATCTCCTCATATTCGTTCATTCCGAGATAGTATTCTCGCTGCTCTTCAGCCTGCTTGTCACCTGTCATGGCAAGAACGAAGTCATTAGGGTCAAAGTTCGGATAAGAGCCCATAGCAAGGACCGCACCGCTCTTACAGTTCATAACGACAAAAGCGCCTGCGTTAGCCGTTTTATAACCCTTAGGATCACGAAGTTCGGCATTTTTCGCGTCTTCGATATATTGCTTCAAAGCTTCGATACCGACCTTTTGGAGGTTTGAATCGATAGTAAGATTGACCGTGGAACCTGCTACTGCGTCTTCACCGTATGTACTTGGGAAATACATGGTGTCTTCCCCGTCCTCTGTCCATGTCGAGTAAGCGGCTGTACCTGCCTGACCGTGCAGATATCGTTCCATCTGCGATTCGACACCGCTCTGACCGATGATATCGGAAGACTGGTAACCGAACGGAGCGAGGCTCGCAAGAGACTCCTGCGTGATGTTACCGACATAACCGACAACGTGGCAGGAAAGCTGTGCCTGCGGTGTATATACGCGACGGTAATCCTTAGTCGCTATAAGTCCCATGAAGTGATAGTTCTGTTCTTCCAAGAGAAGAATAAGTTCTTCAGGAACATCGGTTGCGATCTGTACAGGCGTACCATTCTGGAACGCCCAGAGGTCCTGGAAGATCTGATATCTGATCCTTATGATCCTGAACGCTTCTTCATCTGAGAGCGCAGTATCGATATTGAACTTCTGCCTGAGATAGAGGAAGAAGATCATCGGATCGCTCTTTACATAATTATCAGAATAAGTAACGATTACGCCTTGAGCGGCCTCCGTAAGATTAAAAAGATTGTGGTTAGTCTGCCAAAGGCGAGTTTTCTCTTCGGAAGCGAGAAACTCGAACGGATCGATCTTAAAGTAATCGTCGATGCCGCTGATGCTCCTGCAGTTATATTCATCAAACAGATAGCTCAGCTCAAGACACATGGAATTGAGCTTCTCATCATCAAGACCCGCATCTGATATAAGGAGCGAATTGACCTCTTCAGTAGTAGCCAGAGTGATTCCGTTGGCGTCAAGGATGTCGCCGCGCGGAGCATTGACGGAATATGTCTTCTGAAGACCCTTGGTTGAAGATGAGATCGTCTTCTGGAATCCGGAGAACTGGAGCAAGGCCGTCATTACGAGGATGATCACGCCAAATACGCAGAACGCCACCGCAAGAACAAAATAGCGGTTACGGATGAGATTAAATATCTTAACGAGAAGGCTTTCTTCGTTTATCTTGGGTTGATCTCGTTTGTCTTCATCGAAAACATAAAGGCCGTCATCTTTCAGATTGTTAGCCACGACGAATCACCTCCAAGCATAAGGCCTTTGTCCTCAAGAGCAGGATTAATGCCTTTTTTATATGGACCCGCAAAGCGCAAAAGGAGCCAGATCGGTATTGCGCATGCAAGGTTAAGAAGGACCTGGGTTCCGACTGAATCGATGATGATCTGCGAAGCCGAGAGCCTGTAGTTGTTGTCTGAAAATACTGCATTCCATACCCAGATCACACTGTGACCGATGAGCTTATATGTAACAGTTGCGGTCAAGACCGTCAGGAATGCGAACGGAACTTTGCGCTTTATCTTGATCGTAAATACCGTGGCACCGAAAACAGCTGCGGAGAACATTACGAAAGCACCGATGCCGACTGACGTGATCGTATTACCGCCGAAGTCGATTACGGCAGGAGCAGCAAAAGAATCGCGGAGCACGCCAACGATGATACCGACTATGACACCGTCACGGAAGCCGAACATGTATGCCGAAAGCACAACAAAAACAAACATCAGATCAGCGATCTGACCGTTAAAAGAAAGTTTGTCCGGAAATGAGACCTGAAAACAGGTCAAAAGGATGATATATACGGCATAAAGAGCGATCTTACGTATCAGATCAATTCGCATCAGCGACCTCGCCCCCTTCTGCCGGAGCCTCTGCTTCTTCTGTCGTTTCCTGAACGATCGGGACCATGATGAAGACGTCCTTCAGGTCGTCGATATCAGCATACGGGCGCAGAGTAGCCGTTATGTCGAGCGGATCAGAATAATCGACCGACTCGATGGTTCCTACAGGGATACCCTGAGGGAACAAGCCGCCCTCACCTGATGTTACGATCTCGGTACCGACCTTGAGGTCAACGTCGGGCGAGATTCCCGTAACAAGGCAAAGGTTACTGTTCTTCAAAGCAGCGTCACCGGAGATCTTCAAGACTGCTCCGTTGACTTCATTAACTTTACCGACAACGGTAAATCCTTCGTGGATCAGAGGAAGGATCTTACTGTCGGAATTATTTGTCTCGATGACACGACCGATCAAATATGACTTTGTATCGATAACTGCGTAAGAACCGCTCTTGGAGATATCAAGACCGTCGTCCTTACCCATGTTGATCCTTATGACGCTGAACCATTCATCGGCTTCACGCGACAGGACCGAAGCGCCGAAGATGTCATAGTTACTGAAAGTATCCTTGATATGGAATGCTTCCTTAAGCTCCTCATAACGTCTGATGGCCTCTTCGTTCTTGTTGACCTCGTACTGAAGTCTTGCGATCTCTTCCGATAATTCGACGTTCTGCTTTCTGATGGCAACACCGTCGGAGATGGCAGCCCAATAGTCATCAAGTGTGGTGCCGGCCGACTTTACCGCGCCCTGGACAGGGTTTGAGACGGCTCTGATAGGCGTCAACACTTTGTAGATCGGACTGTTAGGTATAAGTCCGAAGATTATGAGGATAACAAGAAGCAGGGCTATAAGAGCCACGATTACCCATTTGTTAGCAAAAAATCTTCGCACTACATCTACCTCTTAGGATCAAATTCAGTAATAATCAGGCGTTCTTACCGCAGCACTTCTTGTACTTCTTGCCTGAACCGCAAGGGCATGGATCGTTACGGCCCACCTTCTCAGAGTGAACTGTATTAGCCTCTCTGTACTCGAAAGCGATCTTGTCTCTCTGCTCAACAGAAAGAACGTTGTTCCAGGAAGGAAG
>CADCPU010000336.1 GCA_902803365.1 Oscillospiraceae bacterium | reverse complement strand
CTTGATAAACTCGATACGATCGCCATGAACATCAGTAATGTGGCGCTCTCCCTCCTCCCGCTCGTCACGAACGAAGCGCTTGCCGCAGACCCTCCGGGATCAAAAGGGACCGAGCTCATCGCAAGAGCGACATTTACATTTGGAAAAGTATCCAGGAACGAATCCGCAGGCTGGCACACCTATATCCTCGCGGCAGTGACGCTTATCGCAGTCACGATCTTCTCGAACATAATAAGATCATGCGTAAATAACTGGGAGACCATCGTTGCGGCTTTCCCGGTCAAGGGTACGAGCCTTATCTGGCAGATAGTAAAGGCTATCCTTCATATCCTTCTCATGATCCTTCAGATCTTCGCGCCGTTCATCTGCTTTATCATAAGCATCCACCTTGCAGTCGTAGCTGTCATCCTCTTCAGGATACTTAAGAGGATCTCTCAATACTATAAGGACGTATATGTATTCACGATCTTAAGAAGTGTATTTAAGCGCAACGAACCTGTAACGAGAATAGAGAAGCGCATCCCGCGTAAGATCAGAAAGCTTTATCCCAATATGGAAATAGCGATCTCGCTATATACCTTCCACGGAGTCGCAAGGCTTGCGAAGCGCTCGAGAGTAAGGCTCATCAAGGATGGCGACAAGACCGATATCGTCTACAAGCGCCTCATTAAGCCTACTTATATCATCTCCTGGGAAGATCTTAAAAAGCAGCACGGTAACGAGCAGATCTACCTCGAGAAGTGCAACAGGTTCTTAAGGATAAGGACAGAAGACAGGAAACTCGAACTTGTACTGTCCAACCGCTATACGCCTGAAATCGATATGCTGACCGAACTTTTGGATCTTAAGGATTTTGCGCCCGTAAAAGAAGAGATCAAGGACAACAAGCGTCGCGAGAGACGTGAAAAGCGTCTTCGTCGCAAAAAGAAGACCGCAGGAGATGCGGTCTGAAGCTTTATTTATTCTCTCTGTTCTTAAGAAGATCATAGGCGGTCTTGCTGAAGTAGATTCCCTCTGCAGGGTGATCCGACGCATTGATCGAGTAGTCGAACACCTCGATCATACCATCGAGGGTCTGGACCATTCCGCCCCACTTCTCATCAAATACCTTCCTTAAGCGATACCAGTCAGTAAAGACGCAGATCGTCTGCCTGCCGTCCTTGCCGTCACGGATAGGGAAACTGATCTTGGTATCCTTCTCCAATACGGCCTTGCCGTTCTCATCGCCCTTCGGAAGATCACCCGATATCGGGATAAGGAACTTCGCATTGGAGATCTCCTGATTAAGGAAGTTATAGTAGATCTTGTAGATGGTCTTCTTATCTTCCGTATCAAATTCTTCCATCTGACCCATCAGGAGCATCCATCTGACAAGATCAGGATTAGATACAGGAATGTTTATCTCAGGCTGATCCGAGAAATCAGGCTTATCGACTAACATTGTATTTCCTATGGCATAACCGGGCGTATTGAATCTCACACCGCACGCACCGTTAATGTAGAACGCACGACCGAGCTCACGATAGATACCCTTGCCGTCTTCCCCGTTACTTATGAGCTTAAGTTCGCATCCCTTTTGTGAATAGATATCCTTGAACACAGGATAATATGCCTTGCTTATGACCATGATGTCAGGCGTAGAGACCATATAATCCCCGTTTTCCTGTCTCGAAGCCTTCACGAACATATGCGGTTCACCCGTGCGCTCGTTATAGACAACATAGATCTCCTTTGAAGCGAGGAGCTTCTCGCACAAAGCTTTCATCATCCTGTCGATCTTCTCCTTGAACGGTACCCTCTTCTCAGGGTCGCTGCTCGTTGATACGAGGAATGCGTTATAGATATCGCCGAGTTTCGTCGCAGAAAGATCCTTAAGATCCTCATCACTTAAATCGAGTTTCTTTAAGCCGACATAGACGACTCCCAGCGAGCCGACATAAGCATCGTGGACATCCTTGGCGGAAGCTCCTCTGCTGTGTGCGACTGAGCCGGTCTTGATAAGGCCGCTCTTAAGACCGTTTTCGAGCCTTAATGCGACAAGACAATCTGTTGCTTCATCTACAGGATTATTGTTGATATTCATGGACTTTATCGTCGTGAGGAAGATATCACCGTCTTCTTCATTGCCGGGATTAGATACATATACGGCATCGCCGGTCCTTACAGTACCCTTAACTCTTCCGACAACGATCAGATCGTCGCCTTCCTTGAGCTTAAATGTCTCTTCTACTCCGTATACGAATTCAGATGCAGGAGCTTTAGGAGCCTCCTGTGCCGCTTCGCTCTTCTGCTCTTTATTCTTTTTGAACTTATCCCAAAACATATTCGTACTGTTCTCCTTAAACCGATATTTATCTATTATACCAATCTTGTCCTATCGATAAGTAAGATCACTTACACTCAACGCCCTCTTTTTTGCATATTCTCCAAGCGGCATACTTGCCCTGTGCAGTTGCCGGCGGAAGTCCGCCCGAACCCATTAGCCACTGGCCTGCCAGGAATACATTCTTGAGCTTCTTGATGACGCCCGGAGTCGT
>CADCPU010000335.1 GCA_902803365.1 Oscillospiraceae bacterium | reverse complement strand
TGAGCCTTGCCTTGACGAAGTCCTCGAGAGAGTCGTGGCAGGAAAGTACTGTATCTTTTACCGTCCAGATCACTGTCGCGAGCACGATGCAGATCGTGACGGCAACACCGACGTGGAATACGAGCTTGAACTTCTTGTTGAGGCTCGCCGTAGGATCGATCGGCTTATTGAGGTAGATCGCATGGTCTCTTACATGGATCTCGTGGATCCTCATGCTGAAGTAGTAAACGATCATACCAAAGTAGAGGAAACTGTCGATCAGAACGCCGCAGTTTACCGTATTGAAATGCGCGTGCATATCAAATCCCTCGATATCCGGGAGATAGGAATATGCCTTCGGTACGAGAAGGAGCGCACTGATAACGATGTAAGGGATATCTGTCTTCTTGAGCTTATCCTTGCTCGTGAGCATGATGAGGATAGGTCCGAACAGATAGGTTGAATTATAAAGGAATGAGTTAGGCGTAAGGTAGATCATAAGCGCCGTTACGATAAGGAGCTTCTTCCATACGCACTTTTCTTTTCTGAGGAAGTAGAAACCGCCGCAAGTCATTACAACGCCTGCAGCAAGCCAGAGGAACTTGATGATCCTCGGATTCGGCATCATACCGAAGAGGCGGTACATATAAGATACGAATCCCGTGATACCAACCGTAAAGTAGACTGAATACTTGCCGTCTCCTCCGCCGAAGCCCGCAACGCCCAGGATGAACTCCTTGACGTTTTCGATATAGCTGCCCTTGAAGATAAAGATAGGAAGGAGCGTAACGACTGCGCCTGTTGCGATCGCAACGCCAAGCTTCTTATACTTCTTCTCGACAAAGTACATTATGAGGATATATACCGGATAGACCTTGGTAGCGGCACACAAAGCTGCGAATACCGCACCCAGATAACTGTCGCTCTTGCGGTCTTCAAAGATCGCCCAGAGGATAAAGCAGATGATCGTAACAGAGAGGTAATTACCTCTGTCGAAGTTATAGATGGAAGGCGCCGAGAGCATGAGGCCGAGACCGCAAAGGCCTGCTACCAGGAACTGTCTGACCTTATACTTCGTAAGTTCCTTGCTCTTTTTCTTGCCCGAAGGTCCGCCGTCCTTGCCCATCAGGTAACCGTAGTAAACGATGACCGCGATGAATGCCACGATGTAGACCGCGAAAAAGATGTAAAGCGACTTCATGATATGCGCATCTTCGATCGCAAACCTGAGCGTATGCTGCGTATAGCCGCTGTAATCGCCCATCCTGGCGAAGAAGTACGCGAAAATGAGGATTATCGGCGGATAGTTACTGAGCTTCGAGATATACGGATTAAGATTCTCGACCGCCTGATTTATCGTAAAGAAGTCCTTATAGCGATCATCAGGGAAGAACCTGAAGTCGCCCGTCGGATACGAATATCCGCAGACATTCGTCATTATATAACTGAAGAGTAAAAAGCACAGATAAAAGAAAACAAACGTTGCAAAGAACAACGTGAGTTTCCTCTTCCTACTTTGCTCTATTTCCATATCCCTGCTATCTCCCATGCCCGCCAAGTCCAACCGCAGGCATTCGCTTTCTCTATTATTTCACCCGTCTATGCCGCCTCGATGTCCCGTCAAGAAGGCATATTTGCTCATTATCATCAAATATCGAGATAATACATTAATATAATCAAAAAAACAACATAACAGCCCCCATATAGCCGTTTTTTAACAGTTAAGCCCCTTTCTTTTAATATAAATGTAAAGTTGGCTTAAGGTTATTTGACGGTTCGCGGGTGCGAAGGCCCTCAAAAAGGGCAAACAAAAAGGCCGCCGGTTGTCAGCAGCCCCTTTGCTAAAAGGAAGTATGTGTGTGTTATGTAATATGTCTTATTGATTCCACGAAACATCCGGTAAAACCGATGCCCCGCTGTATCTTCACGATCACGTCGTGCCCGTGAAATACATTGCCTGTCGTGAATGACAACTGACAGATATCATCAGCGCCAAACACTATCGAATCGAGCTTCGCTTCATCTCTGAGCGATACGTCT
>CADCPU010000334.1 GCA_902803365.1 Oscillospiraceae bacterium | reverse complement strand
TCCTTGGGGAGACCGCACTGGTACATTTTAAGCTCAGGGCCTACAACGATAACCGAACGTCCGGAGTAGTCAACACGCTTACCGAGCAGGTTCTGACGGAAGCGTCCCTGCTTACCTTTGAGCATATCGGAGAGGGATTTGAGCGCTCTGTTGTTGGGGCCTGTAACGGGTCTGCCGAAACGACCATTGTCGATAAGGGCATCCACAGCCTCCTGCAGCATTCTCTTTTCGTTCCTGATTATGATCTCGGGAGCTTCAAGCTCGATCATCTTCTTAAGGCGGTTATTTCTGTTGATAACGCGTCTGTAGAGATCGTTCAGGTCGGAGGTGGCATATCTGCCGCCGTCGAGCATTACCATAGGACGGAGATCGGGAGGGATAACGGGAACGATGCTCAGCACCATCCACTGAGGCTTGTTGTGGGATTCCAGGAAGGATTCCACGATCTCGAGCCTCTTGAGGAGCTTTATCCTCTTCTGACCGGATGAAAGATCTCTGAGTTCTTCTTCAAGAGCATCTGCAAGGCGCTTGAGATTATTTACCCATGTGCTCTTGTCAGCGATATCCGCATACTTTCCGTCTGCGTTCTTTTCTTCTATATGTTCATCGAACAGCTTTTCAACGAGCTTGGAACCATAGAGGAATTCGATCCTTCTCTTTGATCTGCGCTCTTCCTGTTCGATATTGTATTTCTTTACAAACTCATTGAGATCGTCTCTTGTTATCCATGAATCGACCTCATAGACTGTCTTGCCGTCATCATCAACATAGCCGCCGTCATCGGTGACCATCATGATGCGCTTTGCGAGAGTATCCTTGATCTGTTGTTCATCGAGACCTGTTACCTGGGAAAATGCCTCTATATGATCGAGGATGAACTCATCATATCTGTCGGGATCATAGTCTTCAAGAAGTTCCTGGATAGCCTCTGCGCCCATTGCAGCATAGAAGGTATCCTCATACTTCTCGACCATGTCGTAATACTGTCTCTCATCGAGTATCTGCTTTTTGACGAGCTCGGTGTTCTCACCGGGATCAACTACGATATACTTTGTGAAGTACAGTACTTCTTCAAGTCTCTTCTGGGAGATCTCAAGAACCTGACCAATACGGGAAGGTGTGCCCTTGAAATACCAAATATGAGAACAGGGTGCAGCCAGAGTAACGTGACCCATGCGCTCACGGCGCACCTTTGCACGAGTTACCTCAACTCCGCACTTTTCGCAGACCTTGCCCTTGTAGCGGATCTTCTTGTACTTACCGCAGTGACACTCCCAGTCCTTGGTAGGACCAAAGATCCTTTCACAGTACAGACCGTCCTTTTCGGGCTTCTGTGTTCTGTAGTTGATGGTTTCAGGCTTTTCTACCTCACCGTAAGACCAGTCAAGTATCTGCTCAGGCGATGCCAAACCTATTCTTATCGACTCAAAAACTTTATTCATTGTCGCACCCCTTACAGAATGCGGGGATCCCGCATATCCGTAAACAAGAAAGAAATTATCCTTACAGTATCACGGCATCAGGCCGTGATACTTTTACTTATTGATCTGATTATCATCAATCGAAGTTTTCGTCGGAATCATATGAACCGTACTTTCTGCCGATATCATAATCATCAAAACCGTCTGTGATGTCAACAAGTTCACCATCGTCACCGACAGCAGAGAAGCCTTCGTCCAGCTCGCCGTGCAGGAGCTCGGATTCGTGAGCTCTTGTTCTGCCGCTTGTCAGATCGTCGTAACCGTAATCATCCTCATCCTCTTCATCGGGATCCTCGGGGATGTCACCGTTCTCAGCTTCCTTAGCCCTTGCCTCGATCTCCTCGGGGCTTTCGGTGTAGTTGGGGATATATGCATCTTCGTCGTCAAGAGCCTTAAGATCGATCTCTTCGCCCTGTTCATCGAGAACGCGGATATCAAGGCAGAGTGACTGCAGCTCTTTGATGATAACGCGGAATGCCTCGGGGATACCGGGCTCGGGAACGTTCTCACCCTTGACTATTGCCTCATAGGTCTTTACACGGCCCACAGTATCGTCGGACTTGACTGTGAGTATCTCCTGCAGAGTATATGCTGCGCCGTATGCTTCCAGTGCCCAGACTTCCATCTCACCGAAACGCTGGCCGCCGAACTGAGCCTTACCGCCCAGAGGCTGCTGTGTTACGAGGGCATAGGGACCTACGGAACGAGCATGTATCTTATCATCAACAAGATGGTGGAGTTTGAGGTAATACATTATGCCGACTGTGACTCTGTTGTCGAAAAGCTCACCTGTACGGCCGTCACGCAGCTGGATCTTACCGTCGGAATCCATTCCTGCTTCTTCAAATGCGGCTCTGATATCTTCCTCATGAGCACCGTCGAATACGGGAGTGCAGACCTTCCAGCCCAGCTTTCTTGCAGCCATGCCGAGATGCACTTCAAGCACCTGTCCGATATTCATTCGGGAAGGAACGCCCAGAGGGTTGAGCACGATATCCAGCGGAGTACCATCGGGAAGGAAGGGCATATCCTCGGATTTGAGTATCCTTGAAACGACACCCTTGTTTCCGTGACGACCCGCCATCTTATCGCCGACGGATATCTTTCTCTTCTGTGCGATGTAGCAGCGTACCAGTCTGTTTACTCCGGGTGAGAGCTCTTCGCAGTTCTCACGGGTGAATACTCTTACATCTACTACTACGCCGTATGTGCCGTGAGGTACCTTAAGGGAGTTGTCCCTTACTTCCTTAGCCTTCTCGCCGAATATTGCACGGAGAAGTCTTTCTTCAGCGGTAAGCTCGGTCTCGCCCTTGGGTGTTACCTTACCAACGAGGATATCGCCGGAATTTACCTCGGAACCTATGCGAATGATAC
>CADCPU010000333.1 GCA_902803365.1 Oscillospiraceae bacterium | reverse complement strand
GAATACATAAAGAAAACCAGAGCAATCCTGGATGATCGCCTGCTAGAAATCTTGGATGCTTTTGAAATGTGGAAGAGAACACGGAAGTTTAATTGTTATTAACAAACAGGATTGCCCATCGAGCCATGATGGGCAATCCTGTATTATCTGATATGGGAGCAACCTATTTATAGCTCTAGGAAGGCTTCAAATATATCCATATTCATGCTCAGAAGCGACCAGCTTTTCAAACGGAGTGGAGCAGGATCTACATTCAAATGGGCATTTTTCCAGGGGAGAGACCATATCCACGAATAGCAGAAAACTGCCCGCGTATCAAGCACAAATGTAAGGCAGCTTGAGCCACCGCCCTTGACATCAACCCCATTTCCACTAAATACTTATGACAATAGAGACCAGTATGACCCCATCCCCGCCAATACTATTTGCTTTGTTTCAGTAGATAGACAGTTGCCCTTCATTTTTGATAATATCAATCAGGAAGTACTTCTCGTATCTGCTCTATGAAACTGAGGATAGCGTCCTGATTTTTTGGATCATTTAGATATTTAAGCCTTGTCTTGAGATTCGCTGGGTGTATTGTTTTTGTGTATCTGGCATCGGGGTCTATTTTTTGAAGCGTAGATAAAACCGTTTCGTAATCCATTCCGTCTGCCATTCCGCAGATGTTTTTGACTAAGAAATAAATGCTTCCTCCGACTTCGTCAACACAGAAGCTGAAAACCTTAATACCGTTATAACTAAACCTATAGGGAATAAATTCTGCAGAACCGTATTTTCCAGTGAATTTTAGATCAGTTGCTGTTTTCCGGAACTTTTTGAAAAACTGAAACGCCCAATCTCCATAAATTTGGTCCAGATATCGCTTCATATCAGAATCTGACCACTTTGACTTTTGCTGATGATAATCGTCTTGCCCAAATGTCTTAGCTAAGTTCTGTACAAGGCTTGTGGTAAGATACTTCTTCCCGCCTAATGAATGTTTTGAAATCTCTACGCCGTAAACATCAAAGTATGGCATGGATCGGTCCATGAGTTCGATCAGAACCTTCAAAGTGGATGGGATTGAGTCAGCGGCAAAAATCAATCTCATATTTCCAGAACGAATATTCGATGATACTTGCTTCCAAAAAGAATAAGAATCATTTACTGGAGATTCTTCACCGTGGTTAGATTCCATGTACATATCTCTAAGTTCTGCACTGTCATAGTATGATATGCGAGCTGCATAGTCCAGCATTTGCCCTACTACTTCTCGTCGGCTCTGAGGATTAGATACACATTTCACTTCAACAAGAACGGGAATAGCGTTGTTGTCAACCAGGAAATGATCTAAGCGGAGAATGCTTTCTCCTTCGTTTATGCCAGGAAGAGGGAGTTCTCTTTTAACAAGATGTAACTGATTATCCTTCTCTCTGTCCTGCTCGCGTAAAAGAACATCAGGGTTATCCCTGATGATTGCCTGAAGATCGTCTTCGCCTTTATATTCTTCCGGATCGATCTTCATAGCAGTATTACTATCCAAGAAAAAAATCGTATGTCCCATTTTATACCTCCTTCACAAAATGAACGTACATCTGCTATTCTCTATGGAAATGCTGAATAAGTGACGTTTACAAGTATTCACAAGCCTGCTTTGTTGAAATTCTGAGAGAATTCCTATAAAATGGGTTAGGGTGGATTTAATCAGTGTTTTTAAGTATACTAACATATCACACGATGTGAATCAAGGAGAAAAACAATTGCCCGTCATATCAACTCTGCGTGTCCTTCAATTGCCTTTTCAATTCTCTGCGGCTCGATGCCAATATAACGCTGCGTAACGGCTGCACTGCTGTGCTGTAGCAACCTCTGAACCAAAGCAATGTCATAGCCATTATTCCTGTAAATCTCTGTAGCATACCATTTGCGGAAGCTATGGGTGCTGATGCCATCATAGCCCAGATACTCACAGACAAGAGCAAGCTGTTTCTGAACGGCTCTGGTAGTGACAGGGAACATCAGCGCATCACGCGCTATGCCGTTGCGCAAGCAATAGTTTTCCATATATTGATAGATGATAAACCCCTTCTGCGGATGCTGATTGAGACTTACGCGCTGACTTTCAACCTGTTTTGTTATGAAGACGAGACCGTTGAGTCAGGTTTCATTGTGCATGGGACAGCCTGGCTGAACGGCGAGCTGAGAAAGGCATGCGAAAAGGAAAGCGGGGAAATTGGTTGATTCTGGCAAACTGAGGGGAAAACGGATAGAGATGAACAGAGAAGAGAAGGGTGACCAAATATGG
>CADCPU010000332.1 GCA_902803365.1 Oscillospiraceae bacterium | reverse complement strand
ATATGGAGCGGATTAAGCTTGGTCCTTCCCTCGCCGCCGCTGTAGCAACGAGCATCCATCGCAGTCGCGAGTTCCTCGGCTCTCCTGAAGCTCGAGATAAAGAGCGGGATCAATACCGTGATATAACCCCTGAGCCTGTTTAAGAAGCTTCCGGTATCGTAATCGGCACCACGGGAGACCTGCGCCTTCATTATCTTGTCTGTCTCATCGATAAGCGTCGGGATAAATCTCAGCGCGATCGACATCATCATCGCCATCTCGTGAACGGGCACCTTGATGACCTTGAGCGGACCGAAGAGTTTTTCAAGCGCTTCTGACAGTTTCAACGGCGTAGTCGTAAGAGTCAGGATTATGCTCGTTACGAGGATCATCATGAGGAGCCTGAACGCCATCAAGAAAGCCTGCTTGACCGCGGCATCCGTGATCGTAAGTCTCCAGATCGTTGCTATGACTTCTCCGTTCTTGATGGAGAAGATGTTGAGAACAAATATAAGTGCGACGATCGGCAGTATCGGTTTGGCGGTGTTCCACATGACCTTGAGTGGTATCTTTCCCAAGATCTCGAAAATGACCGTAACAACGACAAGGCAAAGTATCGCCACAGGTGACTTGAGCATGAAGATAACGACCATATAGATCATGAACAAGAGTGTCTTAAATCTCGGGTCAAGTTCATGCAGGAGCGAATCTGCCTGATAGTAACGTCCTATGCTGATATCCTTAAGCATCGGCACCTCCCAGAAGCTTTGCCGCTTCTTCAAGACTCCTGGCGCTCAAGAGTGCATTTTTCGATTCAGGTGACAGGCCGATCTTGACTGCGACCGTCTCCAGGAATCTTCTCATATAAGGAGATCTGATCTCCATCTCGATCATCTCGTCTTTGCTGTCGAACATCTCCTCAGGCTCAGCGACCTTCATGATGCGGCCGTCTTTGATACAGCAGATCCTGTCGGCATGTTCGTATGCTTCGTCCATATAGTGAGTAACGAGAATGATCGTCGTTCCGCTGTTCTTCTTAAGATCCGAGATCATGGAGAACATCTCGCGTCTTCCCTCAGGATCAAGGCCTGCTGCCGGCTCGTCAAGGACGAGGACTTCAGGACGCATCGCGATAACGCCTGCGATAGCAACGCGGCGCTGCTGACCGCCCGAAAGTTCGAACGGACTTTTCTCCATTGTATCTTCACTGAGGCCGACTGCCTTGGCGGCATCGTATACAGCCTTCTTCTGCTCTTCTTCGCTCATGCCCATCATCTTGGGACCATATGCAATATCTCTGTATACCGTCTCCTCAAAGAGCTGATATTCAGGATACTGGAAGACAAGCCCTACCTTCTGCCTGATCTTCTTGATGTCTTTTTTGTTCTTCGGAGAGAGTGTCTCATCACCGAATGTATATATGATCTCACTGTCGCCCTGCGGCCTTATAATGCCGTTAAGGTGCGTGATGAGCGTCGTCTTGCCGCAGCCGGATCTTCCGACCAACGCCAAAAGCTCGCCCTTCTTGATATCAAGATTAATGTCGTGCAGGACGCACTTGCCGTTATCTTCGTATGCGTAACTTAAGTTCTTGATCTTGACCAAAGTCTCACGATCAATATCCTTCCTTACCATAGCCTTGATCTTAACACCTGTAAAATTCTCCTTGAGCCAAGCAAGAGAAGACAAAAGGCTCGCCCTGTCGTCAAGACTCGACTTCTTGCCGTGAATATTATCGATATACCACAGAAATTTGGAGTAGAGCGGCGCATCGAGCCTCGCGTCGAGCATCTTTTGAACATCTGCCATAACGCGCCTCGGCTCACCTCTGTCGATGATCTGTCCGCCGTTCATTATGATGACTTCGCCTGTCCTTGCAGCCTCGGTCATGTCATGTGTGATAGTTATTACGGTTATGCCGCGCTCCCTAACCAGGCGCTCGACAAGTGACAGGAACTCGTCGCGGCTTACGGGGTCGAGCATCGCAGTTGCTTCGTCAAGGATCAGAAGATCCGGGTTCATCGCGAGGACTCCCGCGATCGCGAGCTTCTGCTTCTGGCCGCCCGACAGCTTGGCAGTCTGACGGAGTTTATAGTCCGACAGTCCTACAAACGAGAGACATCTGTCTACACGTTCGCGAAGTTCGGGATTCGGCACGCCCAGGTTTTCGGGACCGAATGCGACATCTTCCTCAACAGTCGTACCTACTATCTGATTATCGGGATTTTGAAATACGCAGCCTGCGTTACATCTGATGTCCCAGTAGTTTTCTTCGTCTTTTGTGTCGATACCGAAAACAACGATCTTGCCGCTCTCCGGAAGTTCCAATACATCCATGAGCTTTGCCAGAGTGGATTTACCCGAACCGTTAGCTCCGAGTAGCGCAGTATAAGAACCCTTCCTAAGTTCGAAGGATACT
>CADCPU010000331.1 GCA_902803365.1 Oscillospiraceae bacterium | reverse complement strand
GCTCTTGCTACGATAATCTCACAGGCAGTCAGCGTCTTTGTTTCTCTTATCGTTATCAGGAAGCAGAAGCTGCCGTTTACGTTTAAGTTAAGTTATATAAAGCCGGGTGACGAGACAGGAAGATTTCTTAAGATCGGTGCGCCTCTCGCACTCCAGGATATCCTTACCAATGTCACGTTCCTTGCAATGTGTGCTTTCATAAACAAGCTCGGACTTGAAGCGTCATCCGGATACGGAGTCGCGCAGAGGATCGTAGGATTTGTAATGCTCATCCCTGCTTCGATCATACAGAGTATGTCTGCATTCGTAGCACAAAATGTTGGTGCCGGCAATGAACCGAGAGCTAAGAAAGCGATGAAGACGGGAATGGTGATCGGAGTTACGATAGGTATACCGGTTGCATTGTTGACGTTCTTTTACGGTGATGTCGTATCGTCGATCTTCTCGGATAACAGCGCATATATCGCACGCTCATTTGAGTATTTGAAGGGCTTCGCGCCTGAGGCGATCACGACCTGTATCCTCTTCAGTTTCTTCGGATATTTCAACGGTCATTCGAAGTCGACTTTCGTTATGATACAAGGTCTTATCCAGTCTTTTTTGATAAGACTTCCTGTCTCGTTTTTAATGAGTATCAGACCTAATGCATCACTTACCGGAATAGGTCTTGCGACACCGCTTGCGACTACGATCGGTATAGTGATGTGCATCATCTATTATCTTAAGATGCGAAAAGAAACCCAAACAAAAATGCCCCGGTGAAACACCGAGGCATTTTTTATTTCTGATTGGTTATTAGAAAAGATCTACGTCGCCGGTTACGTTGCCGTTAACAACATAGTAAGCTTTTCCTTCTTCTGCCTTAACATAGATCTCGAGAGTCTTGATCTTGTCGGAGAAAGCCTTGTTAACCTTCTTAACGATATCTGTGTAAGAAATACCCTGATCTGCTGAGTTCTGGATGATGAACTTCTTAGGCTCAACGATAGCCTTCTTAGCTGCAGGAGCTTTCTTTGCTGCTGCCTTCTTAGCAGGAGCTTTCTTAGCTGCAGGCTTCTTTGCAACTGCCTTCTTAGCAGGAGCAGCCTTAGCCTCAACCTTTGCGTCTGCCTTCTTTGCAGGAGCCTTCTTTGCTGCAGGCTTCTTAGCTGCTGTCTTCTTAGCAGGAGCCTTCTTTGCAGCAGGCTTCTTAGCTGCTGTTTCCTTCTTAGCAGGAGCCTTCTTTGCTTCTACTTTAACTTCTGTCTTAGGAGCTTCAGCTGCTGCAGGTGCAACGGCCTTAACTTCGTCTGCTTTTTTTGCTGTTGGCATATCCACTACCTCCATTGGTGTTGTTATAAGCCTACTGTATTATTATTGAGTTAACGTGTCAAGAATTTGTGTTTATTCGAAATCAAATTTAGATTATTTAGTGAGAAAAAAACTTGAATGATATTTCCCAATTGTTAAATATCACAATGCGCTTTTGCATTCATCGTTTTATCAAGTGCCAACAGGATAAAAGAAAGCGTTGTAAGGAACACGACAGAAGAGATCATTATCACTATAAAACTGCCTACGATAGTACCCGCGACAACGCCGCAAAAACTGAGTGTGATCATTACCAATCTGAGCATCGACGACATTAATTTCATACATGATCACCTCCGTGTATTTTATAGTTAATTTCATCTTACACGGAGTATATAAAGTCGATACATATCTGATGTAAAGAAACAGTTAATTGAATGAAAGTCTGAAGCAGATAAATCCTTCCACTTTATCAACGTTTATGCTGTAGCCCATATCGTCACAAAGACACTTAACGATATATAGTCCCAGACCCGATCCTTCGTTGCTCCTTGAGTCGCTCCTGTAGAATGGTTCAAACACTCTCATGACATCAAGATCTTTATCCTGCATGTCATTTATAACTTCAAGATGATCGGGTCTTAACCTGACCTTGAGTTTTGACATTCCGTATTTGATCGAATTCGAAAGAAGGTTATCGAATATACGCGTCATGTCATGCTCATCTGTCTTGAGTATTATGTCCTTTTGGATGTCTGCAGTAAGCTCCATATTCTTGGATTCGATGCGATCGTAAAACTGGAGGAGAGATGTCTCGAGAAGACCCGAGATATTGCAGTCGACAAGTTCTCTTTCCTTGTTGTTTTCGACACCCATTTTCGCGATATCGAAAAAGTCATCGGAGAGTTTTTTCATGTACTTATTCTTCTCGATAACTGTATCAAGATATTCGGTATTCTTAGGGTCCTTGATCTCGCCGCTTTTCTTGAGGAGCTGAAGGTATCCGATCGATGACGTAAGAGGTGTCCTGAAGTCGTGCGAGATACCCGAGACCATATAGTCGGTCTTCTCTTTGTCGCGAAGATAGGATGCGTAAAAATCATCCTGCTTTTTGAACTGCTTGTTGACAGCATCGGCAAGCTCACTTAAATCATTGTCGCTGATAAATATCTTGAGCGTTTCCCTGCTGTCAGTTGAAGTCTTCTCTTTGATCTTCGCGGTAAAGAGTCTGATCTGTTTTTTTACCAGGAAATATCTGATCGTTATCAGGACGAAAAAAATAAGGAGGGCGGCTCCAATGATGAAACAAACATATCTCATATTGAAGTGCCCTCCTTTAAGTTCTTACTTGAATCTCTTTTTCTTATATACCAAGTATACCAAAACGGAGACTATAATACACTCGACCAGCATGGCAACAAGTGATGTCTTAACAGGTTCCCATGAATCTACCATAGTCATCCTCATCAGACGTCCCGTGATCGGAATGTATGCCCACTTACCTTCCATGAGTTCAGGCTTCAAAGATGCTGCCAAAACTATCGGAAGCATATCGACTATCGCAAGTCTTATGTATGCGACAAATGAAGCGAGAGCGATGTTTCTCGAGAGCATTGCATAAAGCACGCTGACAACGATCGCATTGACGAATGTGAGGACGAGCATTATGAAATATCTCGCGACATTATCGATCGTACCGGAACCGTTGCTCATCCAGAGGAAGAACATCAATAAAGCTGACGGAAAGACAGCTATGAAAGAGACGCTGCCTCCTATGCTGATCACTTTGGAGATGATGATCTTCAATGGTGAATATCCGTTCATGATCTCGTAGTAAGACATCCTGTTATTGTAGGATGTACCGATATAAATTCCCATGATCGTTGCAACTACACAGAGAGCCAAAAGCCAAGGAGTCTGACCCATGATATCGGATGCAGCAGCAAGATCCAGCGCATCGAATTTGGGGTAGCTCATGATAGCATACATGCCTAAGCTCATTACAACGGATGCTATGACGATAAGCAGGAGGAATATTCCACAGTGCCTTAAGCGGTAGAGTTCCGCACGGATCATATTAAGCATTCTTACCACCTACTTTCGACAGATAATATTCTTCAAGGCTTGCACCTTCGCAGACAAACTTAAGGATCGTGAATCCCGAATCGGTCAGTGTCTTTGAGATTGCTGCAAGTTCATCGATACGCTCGAACACATGGATCTCTTCGTTACGGAATACCTTGTAGTTTTTGATACCGAGCTTTTCTTCGAGAGCAGCACATGACTGCTCGATGTTGTCGGTCCTGATAGAGATATGATGCTCGCATTTGATCTTGAGCTCATCAGCTGTGATGTGCTCAACGAGCGTGCCGTGATTAATGATCGAATACTCGTCGCACATCTCGGAAAGTTCTGCGAGAAGGTGGCTCGAGATGAGGATCGTTACGTTCTTTTCTCTTGCAAGTCTTTTGAGGATCATTCGGACTTCGACCATACCTTCAGGATCAAGTCCGTTAACAGGTTCATCGAGGACCAAGATCTCCGGATCTGACATCAACGCCATCGCGATACCCAGGCGCTGACGCATTCCGAGAGAAAAAGCCTTAACCTTTTTCTTGCCCGTTTCTCCAAGCCCGACGAACTTCAAAAGTTCGGAGATCTTATCCTTATCTACTACTCCCTTAAGTCTCATGATATAGGCCATATTCTGTTCGGCTGTCATGTTGATGTCCACCATCGGATTTTCGATCATAAAGCCAAGACGTCTCATGCTCGATGTATTCTTTCTCTTGCCGAAATACTCGACGACTCCCGAATCCTGACTTGTAAGTCCTGCCATGATCTTCATGACTGTCGTCTTACCTGCACCGTTCGGTCCGATAAGTCCGCATATCTTGCCGCGCTCAACGCGAAGCTTGAAATCGTTCAGGACCTTGGCCTTGCCGTATGACTTGTTAAGGCCTTCGATCTGAATAATTGTTTCACTCATAGTCTTTTACTCCTTTGCATCTATGGTCTCATTGTACATAGCAAAGGTTAAACCACGGTAAAACCAAAGGTTAAATAAAGGTTAAATCACTTCTGGAGTCTGTAGCCCATGCCCCAGACAGTCTCTATATACTTGTTGTCGGGATCTGCTTCCTTAAGCTTGCTCCTTATATTACTCATATGAACTTTCATTATATTATCGTCTTCAAGATATCTCTCTTTCCAAACGCGCTCATATATATCAGCTTTCGAAAAGAGCCTGTCGGGATTCTCGAGCAGGAGTTCAAGGATCGCATATTCTTTGAGAGCAAAGCTCAATACCTTGCCTGAAACGGTAACTTCCATCGATTCCTTATTGATCGTAAGATTCTTAAAAGTTAGGAGCTTGGGTTCAGCGGGAGCATTCTGCTTGCCGGATCTTCTTAAGACAGCCTCTATCCTCACCGCAAGTTCGTCAAGATCGAACGGCTTGGTGATATAGTCATCTGCACCGAGCTTTATGAGTTCGATCTTCGTCCTGACCGTATCTTTTGCTGAGACGACTATTACAGGAACGGAGCTCACCTCTCGCACGTCGTGAAGGATGGAATCGCCGCTCTTAAAGGGCAACATAAGATCGAGGATAACAAGATCGATGTCCTTGATGGTCATGATCGTGTTGTATCCTTTTATGCCGTTGTCACAGGCCAGACATTCATACCCGAGATCGGTCAGAAATGTCACCAGCAGCTCACGTATTTCCTTATCATCTTCACATATTACGATTTTGTTACTCATACCTAGCATTATAGAGATATTTTCCCTAAAAAGCAGGAAATTTTATTTTATTTTTACAGTTTGTTCACAAAATTCTGCCACTTTCAGTTCACATTCTCGCCACAAAATGTTATGCTCAAACCATGATAGTTGTTTGATATTTGTGAGTATAATTCTGTGCTTTACGTTGTTTGCTTGGGGGGCTTTGTATGAGAAAGGTTAGTAAGACAAAAGCAGGATTTACTCTTGTTGAGATGGTACTGGTTATTGCCATCATTTTGATACTTGCTGTGGTCATTTTGATCAATGTAGCAGGTGTCATCGATTCGGCTAAAAAAGCTACATCGGTACTTAATCAGCATCTGGATGATACAAGGAATGTGTTGGGGGACATTAATTCACACTTGTAAGATCCACAAAAAATGTTCATTTCTCCTTAGGTCGTCTCTTTTGAGGCGACCTTTTTATTGTTGACACGAAAGTGCGGATGTGCTAATTTGAGAACGCTTATCAATTTGGAGGTTCTCACGTGGAAGGCAAAGGCAAATACAAAACGAAGCAGAAAGAGATGGTGCTGGATCTGTTCAGGAACAATCCGGGCAGGCACTTCACGGCTTCGGAGATATGCAAGAGCCTTAACGTCGGACAGGCTACCGTATACAGGAAACTGGAAGATCTTGTGAGCGAAGGTCTGCTCGAAAAGTATATTACCGACCCCACCTCCCCTGCATGTTTTGAACTGTCAGAGCACGACGGTCACAGGGAGAACTGCCATCATATGCGCTGCACGGAATGCGGCAGCCTCATCCATCTTCAGTGCGAAGAACTCGACGATATCACAAAGCATCTTCTGGAAGAACACGGCTTTGAGATCGATATGCACAGGACCGTTTTCTACGGACTTTGCGAAGAATGCAGAGGTAAAAGATCATGAAAAGACTCCTCGCATTCCTTATCATATTCATATTATTGTTCTCGGTGTTTTTCGAGGCCTTTGAAGCGCATCACGATTGTGAGGGCGAAGACTGTGAGATCTGTCTTGCTCTTGAAGCTTGCGCGAATCTTACACAAGACATCAGGACAGGCGCATCAGCTGCCGTTCCGGTGTCAATATTTGTACTTTTTATCGCGGCATCCATGGTCTGCGCATCGAGGAGCATGCCGCATATCACTCCGGTTGATCTAAGGATACAGATGAATAATTGATGTGACTTTTTGCTGTCAAAAATCAATACTGCAAAAAGAGGTACATCATGAAAAAAATCGTAAATGTCGTACTTGCCGCTTTGCTCGCGGCGGGTGCTCTGTGCGCGTGTGACGCGAAAGCCGCAACATCATCTGATGCGGACAAAAAACTCAATATAGTAACTACCATCTACCCTGAATACGATTGGGTAATGAACATACTCGGAGACAAGAAAGACAATGCCGAAGTAACGCTCCTGCTCGATAAAGGAGTCGACCTTCACAGCTATCAGCCAAGCGCTGAAGACATCATGAAGATCACGTCAAGCGACATCTTCATCTACGTCGGAGGCGAGTCTGACGAGTGGGTCGACGATGTTCTGGAACAGGCAGGTTCTTCCGATATCAAGGTCATCAACCTCATGGAAGTCATGGGCGACAATGCCAAGGAAGAAGAACTCAAGGAAGGCATGCAGGGCGAAGAAGAGGACGAAGAGCATGACCATGATGAGGATGAGCACGATCACGAACATGAGCATCATCATGAAGAAGGCGAAGTAGAATACGACGAGCATGTATGGCTGTCGCTCAAATCCGC
>CADCPU010000330.1 GCA_902803365.1 Oscillospiraceae bacterium | reverse complement strand
GTAAGTATCACGTATATTTCCAGTTTTCTCCTGACTCTCCGAAAGGGGCCGGGAGAAAGTGCTGGGGACACTTCGAAAGTTCGGACAATGCCAAGAACTGGGACTATACGGGCATTGTCATTGAGCCTGATATTCCTGAAGACAGAAGCGGTGTCTATTCCGGATGTGCAGTCGTAAAGGACGGCATCATATACATCTTCTATACAGGCAATGTCAAGCTTCCGGGCGATCACGATTATGTGACTTCCGGCAGGGAAGCAAACCAGATCTTAGTCACTACAAAAGACGGCCGCACGGTAAGCTCCAAGAAGATTTTGTTGAGAAACAGGGATTATCCCGATTACTGTTCATGTCATGTAAGAGATCCCAAAGTCTGGATCGAAGACGGCATATGGAAAATGGTTCTCGGAGCAAGGACATTAGACGATAAAGGATGTGTGCTTTACTACGAAGCGGAAGATCCTGAGAACTGGCATTATGTGAAGACACTTTCGGTTGATGATTTCGGCTACATGTGGGAGTGTCCCGACCAGTTTGATGTTGGTGACAAAGTGTTCCTTGGAATATCGCCGCAGGGACTTGCTCACGAAGAGTTCCGTTACCAGAACGTGTACAGTTCTGGTTACTTCAAAAAGAGCGGCATTGATCTCATTGACTTTGAGGAATTCGATTACGGATTTGATTTCTATGCGCCGCAGACATTCATCGATGAACACGGTGACAGGATCCTTATAGGCTGGATGGGCATAGGTGATATACCATATTCCAATCCGACGACAGAATTGGGATGGCAGCACTGTCTGACTATTCCCAGAAGATTGTCGGTCGGACCGGACGGGTTTATCAGACAGGAACCTGTCATCAATCCTGAACTTTTAGGGGAAGCGAAAACGGTCGCTGAAGGCGCAACTGAAAGAATAGAACTTGCATGTGATATTTCCGCAGGTTTCGAAGATGCATTTAAGATCACCATCGGCGATGCTGTCATCAGCTGCAACGGCGGTGAACTGGTTCTCAATCTTGGTAACGGTAATTCCGGATACGGACGCACGATCAGGAAAGCAAGAACAGGAAAGATCGGAGATATACGCATAATCGCAGATAACTCCAGCCTTGAGATCTTTGCAGGCAAAGGCAGATATGTCATGAGCACAAGGTTCTATCCCGAGGAACCGACCGTCGGAGTAAAGAGCGAAGGTGCGGGATTTACCGTAAGACCGATTGGAAAGATGGAGGTAAGAGGTTTTGAGTAACAAAAAACTTGTCTCAATAGGTGAAGCGCTGATCGATTTCATTCCTTCCAGAAAAGGGTGTGATTTCGACGAAGTGGATTCGTTTTTTCCTGCGGTCGGCGGCGCTCCTGCAAACGTGTGCGCAGCGTTTTCCAGGCTTGGAGGAGATTCCGTTTTTCTGACTCAATTAGGCGATGATCCTTTCGGGCACAAGATAGCACGGGCTCTGGATAAGGCGGGCATCAATACATCACACATCTCATTTACTGATGAGGCCAATACTGCGCTCGCTTTTGTCAGTCTGGCTTCTGACGGCAACAGGACTTTCTCATTCTACAGAAAGCCGTCCGCTGATATGCTCTACACAGCTGAAAAGGTTGACAAGAGTGCGTTTGAAGATGTTTTTGCTCTTCATTTCTGCAGCGTCTCATTAGGCGATTTCCCCATGAAGGATGCTCACGTAAGAGCCATAGAATACGCAAGAGAAAAAGGCGCGCTCGTAAGCTTTGATCCCAACCTGAGATTCATGCTCTGGGACAGCGAAGAAGCGCTTAAGAAAGCCGTTCTGGAGTTTATCCCTAGGGCCGATATCCTTAAGTTGTCTGATGAGGAACTGGAGTTTATCACAGGTGCTGATGATATAGAAAAGGCGCTGCCGGCACTTTTCGAAAAAGGAGTAAAGCTCGTGCTCTATACATGCGGCAAGGACGGAATGTCTGCTTTCACAAAGAAGGCAGGAGCACACGTGGCATCACCAAAAGTGGAAGTGGTTGATACAACCGGCGCAGGCGATGCTTCTATCGGTTCGTTCCTCTGGAAACTCAATGACTTCGGCATTGATATAAATAACATAGAAGAGATCTCGGAAGACATGCTCAGGGAAGCTCTCGGGTTCTCGACAGTATTCTGCACCATAAGCGTTCAGCACAAAGGTGCCATCCCATCGTATCCGACCTTGGAACAGGTAAAACAATATAAAACATAATAACAGGAGGCAAAGAACATGAAATCATTCGATTACGTTATCAAGGATGAAGTAGGTATCCATGCAAGACCCGCTGGACTTCTCGGAAAGAAGTGCAAGGAATTTGCCAGCACCGTAACCATTGCCAAGGGCGATAAGGAAGCAGTAGCCACAAAGCTCATGGCTCTTATGGGACTCGGTGTTAAGTGCGGCGATACTGTTACAGTAAAGGTCGAAGGAGACGATGAGGAAGCATGCGCTGCTGCTATTGCAGAGTTCCTCGAAGCTAATCTCTGACATTTGACCGCCCCCAAAAGGAGGTAGATAATTATGTTCATTTATAACGGCAAAGGTGTATACAGTGCTGTAGCTATAGGTCACATTTCCGTATACAAGAGACAGACTGCTGCGGTTACTAGGATCGAGATCACTGACACGGCTGCTGAACTTAAGCGCGTAGAAGCAGCAAAGGCACTTGCGATCGAGCAGCTTCAGGCGATCTATGACAAGGCTCTGAAAGATGTCGGCGAAGAGAATGCCGCCATCTTTGAAGTTCACATGATGATGTTAGATGACGAGGATTATAACGACTCGATAAAGAACATCATTGAGACTGAATCCGTGAATGCTGAATATGCTGTAAGCGTTACGGCGGAGAACTTTGCCGAGATGTTTGCAGCCATGGACGACAGTTATTTCCAGGCAAGGGCTGCAGATATAAAAGACATCTCGAACAGGCTCATCGTATGCCTGACCGACGGCGGTGCAAAGCAGGATTCAGGTGATGAGAAAGTCATAATCTGCGCAGACGATCTTGCGCCTTCAGAGACTGTATCACTTGATAAGGAGAAGGTGCTCGCATTCGTAACTGCCTATGGTTCATCCAACTCCCATACGGCTATCCTTGCGCGTAATATGAATATCCCTGCAATAATCGGTGTTGGTGAGGAATTCCTGAAGAATATCAGTGACGGCGACTATGCAATCGTCGACGGCTTTACCGGTGAAGTTTTCGTTGATCCGGACGAAGCGACTCTTGCAAAGCTTACCAAAAAGCAGGAAGAGGATATCGCCAAAAAGAAGCTTCTCCAGGATCTCAAGGGTAAGGAGAACATTACGCTCGACGGTACAAAGATCAAGATCTTCGCGAATATCGGCAGTGTCGATAATATCGGTTCCGTTATCGCAAACGATGCCGGAGGCGTAGGACTGTTCAGAAGTGAGTTCCTCTATCTTGAGAACGATGATTATCCGACCGAAGAACAGCAGTTCGAAGCTTACAAGAAAGTTTTGGAGAGCCTTCCCGGCAAACAGGTCGTTATCAGGACTCTTGATATCGGCGCAGACAAACAGGTTGATTATTTCAATCTTGATAAGGAGGAAAATCCTGCGATGGGTATCCGTGCGATAAGGATCTGCCTTACGCGCCAGGATATCTTCAGGACACAGCTCCGTGCTCTGTACCGTGCTTCCGTATACGGTAATCTCGGTATCATGTTCCCCATGATCACCAGTGTATCCGAAGTCAAGAAGGTCATGGAGATCTGCGACAGTGTCAGAGCCGACCTTAAGGTTCAGGACATTCCGTTCTCCGAAAACGTCGAGCATGGTATCATGATCGAGACACCTGCCGCTGCAGTAATAAGCGACCTTCTTGCTCCGATGGTCGATTTCTTCAGTGTCGGTACGAACGATCTGACACAGTACACTCTGGCTTGCGACAGACAGAATCCTAAGATCGAGCCTTTTGTCGATACGCATCACGAAGCCATTCTCCGTCTGATAAAGATGGCTGCCGATAATGCCCATAAGCATGGAGCCTGGATCGGCATCTGCGGAGAGCTCGGAGCAGATACGACTCTGACAGAGACGTTCCTGCGGATGGGAATCGACGAGTTGTCCGTATCGCCGTCCTTTGTATTGAAGGTCAGGGATGCTGTCAGAAAGATTGACCTTTCGAAGTAGTTTTGCGCAATTTGATTATTGATAAGAGGCTGGCTCACATGTGTTGAGGCAGCCTCTATGTGCGGTTTTAATTTAATCATATTCAGGAATAGTTTCCGCCGGCAACAGTGGAGTACGAATAATCGCACAGGCTCTGAAAGCCAATAAAATAGGGCATTTCGAGAATTTGAGTTCGTCTCGGATAATAATCGGATAATATGGAACGATAACGCATTATTCCGAGTAACAATAGGTTATTAGATATAAGCACTGCTGTCTTACAAGATCGGCAGCGTTTTTTGTTGTCTGGGAATACCGGAAGCAAGATCCGGAGTTCAATGAAGGAAGGCTGATCAGTTAGTTTGATGATTCCTTAAGGAACACGCCAAGCATCAGCATACCCGGTACCGGAAGAAG
>CADCPU010000329.1 GCA_902803365.1 Oscillospiraceae bacterium | reverse complement strand
TCGTTGTCGCTGCAGTTAAGTTCAGTCAAAGCTTCGTTCGCTGTAGTATCCAATCTTTCCAGTTTATTACCTGAACAATCAAGCTTCAACAGATCATTCAACGCTGTAATACTAAGATCCTCGAGATCCATGTCTCTGCACTCAAGCTCTGTCAGTTTTGTATTCTGCGTTACATCCACATAATCAAGATCATTATTTGAACAAAGCAGGATTTTCAATTCTGTCGTTCTTGACAGATCAAGGAAATCTAAAGCATTGTCGGAACATCTTAAATCATTAAGTACAGTATTTTCACCAAAATCAATATATTCCAATTCATTACTGTAACACCATACTTCCTTAAGTTTGGTATTATGTCTCAGATCAAGTGATTTGAGGTTGTTATTATAACAATAAAGCGTTTCAAGATTTGTATTTTGACTCAGATCCAAGGATGTAAGTTTATTCCTGTCACAAAACAAACCTTTAAGGTTCGGGAAATAACCGATTCCCGCCAAACTGCTGATCTCCGCGTCATAGCAGCTCAAGTAATCGATGCTTCTTTCCTGAGTAGAGAGTTTCTCATCTTTGTCGGTATCATATCTTTCCAAGAGGCAATTCCTGAAATTCTCATCAGGGAAATACTCTTCCTTAATTGGAATATTATCCGGTACCAATAATAATGATCCCTTGTTGACATCTGCCGCAGCCATCAGCAAAGGCACAGTCAAGACCATCGCAGCAACAGTCGTTGCTGCCATTCTTTTCTTCATATAGCTACACCCCACTAACCCGATCATAATATGATCGACATATTTGAACGGTTAACCCGCCCATAGAACATATTATATCAACTCTCGTTTATCCTTTACAATATTATCAGATACGCGAACATTATTTCTTATTTAAGATAAGGTATAAAAAGACCTGCTGACATTTATCAGCAGGTCAGTTATCAGTCTTTGATTATCTCGCCCATGTAAGGCCTGGTCTTTCTCTTCTTTCTCCTCTTCTTGCTCTTGCCGAGCTTAACGAGGATTATGATAACAAACAGAAGGATCAGGAAGATCAGTCCGCCGATGATGGCAGCCGGGATCTTGTTGCTCTTGACCCACTTCACCATCTTGGTGTCCATAAACTTGCCCCAGAGCGTTTTCGGAGTCTCCTTAGCAGGCTTCTTCTCATCCTTATTGTCCTTATCATCGACAGTCGCTGCCTCGGTTGCAGCAGTCTCACCGTCAGGCTGAGTCTCGGATGTCGGATCAGGGATCTCGACTTCGGTCGCGATATCGCCAGGCAGGAAGAGCGGATCATACTGAGCTCTCTCAGCTTCAGTGATATTTCCTGACTGATAGTCTCCGAGCGTGCCCGGAACAACAGATTCCGGATTGCGCTTCCAGCATTCGAGATTACCGTAAGCCGCTACCGTCGCAACGTATCTTGTCTGATAAGCATAGAATTCGTAAGGGATTCCGCAAACGGCGGAGAACAACTCGTGTCCGTTCTCGTTGACCGTAAAGATCGTCATTCCCGTACCTGCGATCGACGTAGAACCCGTCTTACCGCCTACAACGCATACGGCATGAGTGTCTTCACCTTCCGCAGTTCTTGCGATGAGCCACGGATCCATGAGGATCTTGTTACTGTTGTTAACGATCGACCAACCGTCTTCGATGTGCATATTTGTTGCTACGAAGTAATGGGTCGGAGTGTGAACGAGCTTACAGAAATCAGGCCTCTCAGCTGCAGATGCCATGATCTTGGTCAGGTCATATGCCGTCGTGTAATGCATCTCATCGTGAAGACCGTGTGCATTTACAAAGTGCGTGTTGTTACATCCCAGGCTCTGCGCTCTGTAGTTCATGAGGAGCGCGAAAGCAGACAACGTATACTGCGCCAGGATGTCCTCGGCAGTAGTTCCGAAGTAGTCTTCGAAATACTTGGCATTGATTCCGTCAGGACCTGCTGACAGGCTGTCAGACGGATAATTTTTGAGCAAAGATTCAATGACGCCCTCTGCAAGAACGTTAGCGGCATCGTTACCCGAAGGGAGCATAAGTCCGTACAAAAGCTCCGATACCGTCGTTGTCTCGCCGATCACGAGTCCCATTACCGTGGAATCCGACGAGATGCTGTTAAGCGCATTCGCGGAAGCAGTAAGATAAGCAGACGTATCAAGATAATCGAGTGCGAGAGTTGCCGTCATGATCTTTGTCATGGAAGCCGGGAAGATCCTCTCTTCCGGATTCGAACTCAGGATTATCTCGTTGGCTGTCTTGTCATAGACGCAGTACGCTGCGGCATTGATCTCGTCGAGCTTCGGAAGACTGACCTCCGGCTGCTCGAGATCTGCTCTCGATCCGAGTGATGGGAGCATTCCGAAGATAAGTATTGCAGTCATTACCGCAGACATGATTTTGGTCAAAAATTTCATTGATCGTATTTTCCTTTAAGACAAGTATGTAAGGCCGCATAAATGTGACCTTACATCTTGGTTATTCCCTGTTAAGGGTTATTATTCTTTTGCTTCGCCCTCTTCAGGAGCATTCTCCTCCTCGATGATCTCGACTTCGGATGTTGCTCCCTCAACGGCTGTCTCGCCATCAGCGTTCTCTTCCGTCTCTTCCTCAGGCTCCTCGTGATCCGTGATCGCAAAGTCTACGATCTCCGCATCCTTGGCTCTCATGAGACGAACGCCCGCAGTAGCTCTGGAAAGTGTAGGGATCTCGCTTGTAGCAACTCTTATGATGACACCCTGGTTGGTGATGATCATAAGATCCTTCGAATCGTCTACCAAAGTACAGCCTACGAGAGGTCCTGTCTTATCGGATACCTTATATGTGATGAGACCCTTACCGCCTCTTGTCTGAGTCCTGTACTCGTCGATATGGCTTCTCTTACCCATACCCTTCTTGGATATAACGAGGAGCTCGCCGTTATCTGTTACAGGTACCATTCCGACAACTTCATCGTCATCACCAAGCTTGATACCGCGTACACCCGTTGAGTTACGGCCCATCGATCTTACGTCATCAGCGTTAAATCTGATAGCCTTACCTTGCTTGGTAACGAGGACGACTTCCTGCTCTGCAACAGTCAGGTCAACACCGATAACGGCATCTCCCTCACGGATATTAACGGCGATGAGACCGTTCTTGTTGATGTTCGAATATGCGGAAAGCGCCGTCTTCTTGATGACACCGTTCCTTGTCGCGATCGTCAGGTAGAGGGACTCGTCGTCCATATCCTTGATCGGGATGATGTTCCTGATCTTCTCGCCTTCCTGGAGCTTCAGGATGTTGACGATAGCCGTACCCTTCGCGCTTCTGGAAGCCGTCTCAGGGATCTGATAACCCTTGATCTTGAATACACGTCCGGTATTCGTGAAGCAAAGGAGGAAGTGGTGTGTCGTCGTCGTGATGATCTTATCGACATAGTCTTCCTCACGTGTGCTCTGACCGCTGATTCCGCGGCCGCCCCTGTGCTGGCTCTTATAGTTATCAACGAGCTGTCTCTTGATATAACCGAAGTTCGTGAGCGTTACGACGATATTCTCTTCCTGGATGAGCGACTCGTCATCGATCTCCTCGAAAGCGCCGTTTACGATCTCCGTTACACGAGGCGTAGCGTACTTACGCTTGATCTCAAGGATCTCTTCCTTGATCGTCTCGTGGAGGATGTTGACATCGTTGAGGATGAGGTTGTAGTGAGCGATAGTCTCCTTAAGTTCCTCGATCTCCTGGATGAGCTTCTCGCGCTCGAGACCTGTGAGACGACCGAGTCTCATGTCTACGATATGCTGAGCCTGCTTATCGGAGAATCCGAATCTCTCGCACATTACGACCTTTGCATCATTCTCTGTTCTTGAAGAACGGATTATGTTGATGATCTCGTCGATATGATCGATAGCCATCAGGAGACCTTCATCGATATGCTTCTTGGCCTCTGCCTTTTCGAGATCGAAGATAACTCTCTTCGTAACGACTGACTCCTGGTGAGCCACATAATACTTGAGCGCGTCAACGAGCGTAAATGTCTTAGGCTCGAGCTTGCCTTCGGCATCAGGTACGAGTGCGAGCATATTAGCGCAGCATGCATCCTGGAGAGCACAGTTCTTGTAGAGCTGGTTCAATACGACTTCCGCATTGGATTCCTTCTTGAGCTCGACTACGATACGGACTGTTTCCTTACGGTCAGACTCGTCTCGGATACCCGAGATGCCTTCGACCTTCTTCTCCTTGACGAGGTCTGCGATCCTCTCGATCAAACGTGCCTTGTTGACTGAGTAAGGAAGGTCATGGAATACGATCCTCTGTCTTCCGCCCGGCATATCCTCGATCTCGGAATGAGCTCGTACTACGATCCTGCCGCGGCCTGTCCTGTAGGTCTCGCGGATTCCCATCGTTCCGAGGATCATACCTCCGAGAGGGAAGTCCGGTCCCGTGATGACGGTCATGAGTTCGTCGACTGTTACATCAGGGTTGTCGAGCATCATTACTACGCCGTCGATGACCTCACCGAGGTTGTGCGGCGGGATGTTCGTTGCCATACCTACGGCGATACCGACCGAACCGTTAACGAGAAGGTTCGGGAATCTGGAAGGGAGCGCTACAGGCTCCATCTCGCTCTCATCGAAGTTAGGACGGAATTCTACCGTGTTCTTCTCGATGTCTCTCATCATCTCGAGAGCGATCTTCTCAAGACGGGACTCCGTATAACGGTAAGCGGCAGGCGGGTCACCGTCGATGGAACCGAAGTTTCCGTGACCGTCTACGAGCGGATGTCTCAGTGAGAAATCCTGCGCCAAACGAACGAGTGCGTCATATACTGATGCGTCACCGTGAGGGTGATAATGACCCAGAACGTTACCGACTGTGGTAGCACATTTTTTATATGGTTTATCCGGCATGATCTTGTCCATATACATGGAGTACAAGATCCTCCTGTGAACCGGCTTCAATCCGTCTCTGATATCAGGAAGAGCACGGTCTGAGATAACTGACATTGCATAGTCGATAAACGACTGCTTCATCTCTTTTTCGAGATCGACCGGAATTATGGTATTCTGCGTTGACTGAAATACGTCATCCACTTCCTGCTCTTGCTTGAGACGATCGGACTTGGATAACCCTTTGTTTTTATCGGCCATATGTTTCCTCCGACTGAAATTTCATACTCGTCTATTATACCATTTTTCGCTCGCGCGCGCACGTATATGATACTTATTAATAATATAATAAAAATCGCCCGCGCTTCTCTCTCGATTTTTTTAATTTAAATGAAACAAAACCTCTGCTATAATCGTCTAATCAGTGAGGACTTATGGAACATAAAGATGATTTGTTTGTTATGCCGGATATAGAAGAGCTTATCAGCATGTATGCTGATGATGTCCTTAAGGTATGCAATTTTTATCTGGGCAAACGATGTCAGGCCGAGGATGCGTTCCAGGATGTGTTCATCAGGGTAATGAACAAAAAGGACACATTCGCGGGCAACTGTCCGGTCAAGTACTGGATCCTGACGATAGCAAAGAACATCTGCAAAGACTACCTTAAGTCATCATGGGCTACGCGTGTCGGAAGCTATGAACAGAATAACGAAGATACGGGCGAATCCGCTGAGGGCGCCACTCCGGGTGTATATTCGGACAGGCAACCTGTAGACGGACGAGCACAGGAGGACGAATACTTCGATTCTCTGGATCCCGACGGCGAACTATGGGAAGCTATCCAAAAACTCCCGCCGCCCGCCAAGGAAGTTATCCTGCTGAGGTTCTACTACGACCTGGATAACGAGCAGATAGCAAAATATCTCGGTATAACCGAGAGCACGGTAAGGAGTCGACTGTTCAGGGCTCGAAAGAAACTGAGCAAATTTGATCTGGGGGCAACATGAGATGAAGAAACATAGAGATGAATTTGATATAAAGCTCGCAGCTGTCATGAAGAAAAACATGAGTAATGTTTCTGCTTCAGACGATCTCATCATGAAGACTTTGGCAAGAGTCAGAGAGGAAGAAGCGAAGAAACAGGCTACGGTATCACCGCTCAAGCCTAAGAAGGCGCGCAAGATACCGATCGCCATGGTATCCGGCATCGCGGCCGCGGTCATCGCACTGGTCGGTGCAGCTGTCGTCTTCGGCGTATTGGGCACCAATAAAGCTCAGCCGACCGATCCTGTAGTATCTCCTACGACTAATGTGATCACCACGCCGGGTGCGGTCGAGGAAGTCACCAAGAATGCTCCGATGCCTGACCACTACGACGGCGGTGAGTCTCCGGTCAGCCTGACGATAAAGGGCTTGGGATCCAGAGCATTCTCCCTCGGAGGAAATCTGTATGATCTTTTCGATCTGAAGAACGATTACTTCCTGGGCTTGAACAACTATTATCAGAACATTACAGGCAAGTCCTATGACATCCTGGATACGGGCGACGACAGGCTCCCACCGAGTGATGACATGGAAGCAGGAAAGAGAAAATAAGTATCGCGACATATAAAAAGGCTGTCTCAGCAATGCTGAGGCGGCCTTTTAAAATGCTTACTTTATCGGATCCTTGGAAGGCTTTCCTGCCTGCCTCGGATATGTGAGAGGAGTAGGCCTCGTCTTTCTTATCACAACGACCGACCTGTCCATATCAGTGCCCGGGAGAACGAACTTCTTAACGGTCTCGACCGTGCCTCCGAGCTTTGCTATCGCCTTGCTCGACTCTTCGAGCTCCTCTTCAACATGTCCCTTCATCGCGAGGAATATGCCGTTTGTCTTAACGAACGGGAGACAGTATTCGCAAAGAACCGGAAGCGAAGCTACTGCTCTTGCAGTCGCCATATCGAACTTTTCCCTGTAGAGCTTATTGTGTCCCGCGTCCTCAGCTCTTGAATGAACTGTCTTTACGTTCTTAAGGTCGAGGGTCTTTACTACCTCGTCCAGAAATCCGATCCTCTTTTTAAGGGAATCGAGGAGCGTCAAGTCGATCTCGCTCATCCTTACCTTAACCGGGATGCCCGGGAAGCCCGCACCTGTTCCTACATCGATGAGGCTCAAGTTCTTCTTGCCCTTCTTCTCCTGCTCTTCTTCGATAAACGGTACAAGAGTAAGAGAATCGATGAAGTGTCTCATGGCGATTCCGCTGTCATCCACGATGTTGGTCAGGTTCATTACCTCGTTCCACTCGCGGAGGAGCCTTGCATATTCCTTAAATGCGCGGATAGCCTCGCCGCTCAAAGGAACGGAGATCTCAGGAGATGTCTGCTCAAGGATCGGTGCGATCCCCTCGCCTGTCGGCTTTGCATCATCGGCTTCAGCCGAAGCCGCAGCAGCCTTCGCCTTGGCAGCTTCTTCCTTGTTCTTCTTCATCTCCTGACGAAGCTTCTCGATATCGGATTTCTTGATCCTGATAATGTTTCCGCCGCGTCCGGTATTGTCGGGATGTATCTTCTTGTCTGGTGTCATTTATCGTTTTTTCCTTTGCCGTATGTCTCAAGATAGACCAGGAGGACTGCAGTATCCGCAGGGGATACGCCCGAGATCCTCGATGCCTGTCCGACGTTTGCAGGTCTTATCTTATCGAGCTTCTGTCTTGCTTCGAGCCTTATTCCGGAGATCTCGGAATAGACTATGTCGTCAGGCAGCGCCTTGTTTTCGAGCTCTTTGAACTTCTCGATCTTTTCTTTCTCGAGCTTTAAGTAGCCTTCGTACTTGATGTCCGTCTCGCAGGCGAACTTGATATCCGCACTGAGGGGCTGACGCTGAGGATCTACCGGAGCCAGGGAATCATAAGTGACCTTAGGTCTCTTTATGAGTTCCGCGAGCGATATGCCCGATACCGGGCAGACGGAGTCGAATCCTTCGAGTATCTTTTTAAGCTCGTCAGAAGGAGCTATGTATGTCTTCTTGAGTCTTTGCGTCTCAAGCTCGATCGCTTCCTGCTTTTTAAGGTATCTCTCATAGCGTTCCCCGCTTATGAGACCTGCTTCATATCCCTTGGGCGTCAAACGCCTGTCAGCGTTATCCTGCCTCAGGAAAAGCCTGTATTCGGCTCTCGATGTCATCATCCTGTACGGTTCCTGAGTTCCCTTGGTAACAAGGTCATCTATGAGGACGCCGATATAGCCTTCGGATCTGTCTATTATCACGGCCTCCCTGCCCAAGACCTTCATCGCTGCATTGATACCTGCGACGATACCCTGAGCTGCCGCTTCCTCGTAGCCCGAAGATCCGTTGATCTGGCCTGCGGTGAAAAGTCCGTCGACCACCTTGGACTCGAGGGAATTTCTTATCGACAGAGGATCGACAAGATCGTATTCGATAGCGTATGCATTACGCTGTATTACTGCTTTCTCGAGACCGGGGAGAGATCTTACCATCTTCTCCTGAACTTCCTCCGGAAGGCTCGTCGAAAAGCCCTGGAGGTACATCTCGTTAGTGGTAAGGCCCATCGGCTCAACGAAGATCTGATGTCTCTCCTTGTCCTTGAACCTCATGAACTTATCCTCGATCGAAGGACAGTATCTCGGGCCTACGCCTTCGATAACGCCGCTGTAGAGCGGTGATCTGTGCATGTTATCGGATATTACCTTCCTGGTCTCTTCAGTCGTCCAGAGTGACCAGCACGGTATCTGCTCCTGCGGAACAGTCACTCCGTTCATCTCGTTATCGTACGAGAAAGGCGGTATGTCCGTCTCGCCGTCCTGTCTCTGGAGGACGTCGAAGTTGACGGAATTCTTATTTACACGTACCGGTGTACCTGTCTTAAATCTCAGGATCGGCACGTTCAGATCTCTTAAGCTCTCGGACAGACCCACTGATCTGGGAAGTCCGTCAGGACCGCTCTCGTTTATTACTTCGCCAAGGAAAGTCTTGGCTTCCATATATGTACCCGAGCAGATGACGCATGCCTTGCATCGATAGATCGCGCCTGTTGCCGTGAGCACGCCCGTTACCTCAGCCTTGCCGTCGTTATCGCGGGTCAGGAGCTTAACGATATGCGCCTGCTTTATAGTGAGGTTAGGAAGATTTTCGAGCGCGAACTTCATCTCTGCGGAATATCTCGTCCTGTCCATCTGGGCTCTCGGAGAATGGACCGCAGGTCCCTTGGATGAATTGAGCATCCTTGTCTGGATCGCACACTTGTCTGCGATCTTGCCCATGATGCCTCCGAGGGCGTCGACCTCGCGGACGAGCTGGCCCTTGGATGTTCCTCCGATGCTCGGATTGCACGGAAGGTTGGCAAGCGAGTCGAGCTGCAGCGTAAAAAGGATCGTCGAGAGCCCGAGCTTTGCGCACGCATGCGCAGCCTCGCAGCCCGCGTGTCCTGCGCCGACTACGGCCACATCGAACGTTCCTGCAATATATTTATGTTCCTGTTGTAAGACTTCTTCGATCGTAAGCATATGATCACTTTCCTATACAAAACTTTGAGAAGATGCTGTCTACCAGTTCATTCGAGACGCTCTTGCCCGTTATCTCACCGGTCTTTTCGAGACACAGCCTCAGTACTGACGATGCTACGTCTACACCAAGCTCATTGTCGATCGCGTCGATCGCCATATCAAGGTAACCTTCAGCCTTGTCAATGATCTCGGCATGTCTGCTGTTCATGAGGATCGTCTCTGACGAGACAAGGCCTCCGAGGTTCTCATATACCTTCGTGATGTGATCCTTAAGGTCAGACAGCGCGATGCCGTCGGCCGAGGATACTTCTATAAAATCAGTGATGCCGAGGCTCTGTGCCTCTTCCCTGATCTTTTCTTCGTTCGGATTTTTACCAATATCGCTCTTCGAAAACAATACTGCCATCGAAGAAGGCGCCGTTCCGTTTGACAGGAGTTCCTGAAGCTGTGACTTGACTTCGGCTACTTCCGTATCAGGAGCCACGAGATAGAAAACCAGGTCGCTCTCGGCAGATGCCTTCTTGGCTCTCTCTACACCGATCGCCTCGATCCTGTCGCCCGTCTGTCTGATACCTGCGGTATCGACGACTGTTACCGGGATACCGTTGAC
>CADCPU010000328.1 GCA_902803365.1 Oscillospiraceae bacterium | reverse complement strand
TTACAGTTGCTTCATCAACAACAGTAGGACGGATCAGATTATGCTTAACATTGTACTGAGAATCACCATCTGTGTAACCAATCTCAACTCTTGGAAGCACAACAGGAACAGCAGTAACAACAGGCTCTTCCGTAACAACCGGAGTAGGTGTAACAGTAGGCTTAGCAGTAGGTGTTACTGTAGGGGTGGATGTCGGCTTGGAAGTAGGCTTGGCCGTACCTGTTGTGATGTATGTCAACTTGAAGCCTGAAGGAATATCTTCAGATGTTCCGTCTTCACCGTTAAATCCGAATGTTTCGCTCATAGCAGCCTTTATGTTGGCATTGTAACCTGCATTCTTGATCACATAGTGATTATCTACATGAGAAACTATCTCTGCATTCCAGATCTCAGTTATGTTTCTGTCGTAATCGAACTCGAGAGTCCAATCTTCGATCTGTGAAGCGGAAAGATTTTCGATCTTGATACCTGCTGTGAAACCGTCTTCCCATTCTGCTTCAACGGAATATGAAACGGAATAATCCTTCTCGGATACCAGGCAGATATCACCGAGGAGCTTATACTCAGCTGGGAAAACCTTGAAATCTTCCTTACCTGTCAAGCCGAATTCAACACTTCCGCCTGCAGGGATATCCTGATTCCACTCAGCGTTCTTAACGGTCATGATTCCATCTGTATCAGACTCGATCACACCATTCCAAAGTGTGCTGAGTTCGCCAAGTGAATTAAATGCGATACCCCAGTTCTCGATAGTCGTATCACCGAGGTTCTCGATCTTTACATTAGCCGTATAACCGCCATTCCAGGTGTTGAGCAATGTAAATGTTACTTTGATGAGTTCGGTCTCGAAAACATTTACCTTTGTCTTACCATCCCAAGCGATGTACTTAACAGGCTCTTCAGGCTTCTCATCCTTGATGTCAGCTACCTGAGTCTCTTCAGTTACCGCAACCTCTGAAGGCTCTGTCTCAGCAACTGTAGTCTCAACAGGCTGAGTCTCTTCAGTGCTGCTTGTTTCAACCGGAGCAGCCTCTGTCTCAGATGGCTCTGTCTCGACAGGTGCTGTCTCTTCTGTTTCTTCTGTAGCATCAGTCGGCTCGACTTCTACTGCAGGCTCAGTTTCAGGAGTTTCGCTCGGAGCAGTCTCTTCCGTTTCAGAAGCAACCGCATCTGAGTCAACCTCATCTCCCTCCGTAACCAGTTCCACTGTCTCTTCAGGTACATCTTCATTTTGGACCAATGCAAGGCTCTGAATTCCCGAGCATGCCAAAACGAGACATACCGACAATGAAGCCGATATGAATCTTTTCATTATATTTCCCTCCTTGTTTAAATGATTCACAATATGTTAACATTTTCGTTTTTTTACAAACCCTTACAAAATCTAGCGAAAACAGGGACAAAATTCATATGTTTTGAGCGTTTTTCCTCAAAAAGCAACGTTTTTTGCGAATGTACCATGCTAGCACTTACAGAAAAATCGGCATAGAAAAAGGACGTCCCGAGGGACGTCCTTCGTAAGTATCTTATTGAATTAAGATCAAGCCCTTGGCTTACCGCAGTTGCTGCAGAACTTGCCTGTGTTGACTGTACCGCACTCGCATGTCCAATCAGCTGAAGGCTGAGGCTTACCGCAGTTACCGCAGAACTTACCTGTGTTAACTGTACCGCACTCACATGTCCAACTGCCTGCTGCTGGCTGAGGAGCCGGCTGAGGCTTACCGCAGTTACCGCAGAACTTGCCTGTGTTGGTCGTGCCGCACTCGCATGTCCATCCGCCCTGAGGAGCCGGAGGAGGGTTGCCGCCGCCAACTGCTGCGCCGCCCATAGCACCGCCGCCGTTGTTCTGGTTGTTCTGGAGCATTCCGAAAGCGCCGTTGGCCATTCCGCCCATGCCGCTCATGCCGCCGACCATACCCATGCCCATGAGGCCGTTAACTGCACCGTTTGCATTTGCTGCTGCGGTGTTCATAGCCTCTGTCTGACCAAGGATAGCCTGTGTAGCGACAGCATTCGGATTGTTTGCGAATACTGCAGCCTTGTCGTATTCTTCGATTCTCTTTCTGGAGTTCTCGTCCGGCTGAGGGATTCCAAGAGCGACTTCAGCAACGACCATACCACGGCCCTGGAGCCACTGCTCATCGAGAACTTCCTGCATGTGATTACGAAGAGCTGTCTTCTGGCTTGGAAGTGTAGCGAAAGGAATCTTATCTGCGCTGCCGCAAAGGTTCAATGCTTCGGTCATGCGATCGAGGAACTCCAAACGAGGCTGCTTAGGATCCTTAGGTGTACCCATAAGATCTTCAACTGTGTATTCGCCTGTAACGTTGGATACGATCTTCTTAAAGAAAGTAACGTAATCCTGGATCTGGAATGAGAATGAACCGTTGAGCTTGATATAGATATTTCTGTATTCAGGATCCGGATAAGGTACAGGAGAAGCTGTTCCGAACTTCTGATCCCTGATCTCCTGGATGTTTACGAAGTAGATACGCTGCTGCTGCATAACTTCGCCGCCGGCTCTCATACGATCCCATGTATCCTTAACTACCTTACCCATATTTGTAAGGAAGTGCTTATCTGTTAAGCAAGAAGGAGCCGTAGAAGCATTGAACTCATAAAGACCTGCCTTATCAGTGAACTCTACGACCTCACCGTTGTTAACAAGGAGACATGCAACACCCTCAGGTACTGCTACCTTGGAACCGTTAGTGATAACGTCTGCTGTTCCCTTGTTATTTCCTTTTGTAATCTTGTTGGCACCCTTTCTGCACAAAACGGTCTGTCCGAGTGCATCACATGTGAAGAATTCAAGATACTGATCTGCAAACTGTGATGAAATGGAGCCGCCAACTGTACTAGCTATGTTGCTGACTAAGCTTATTAATCCCATAAACCTGTGTCCTCCTGTATTATCTTAACTCTCTTGAGTCCGTTAAAATTTTAGCATTTATTGGATAAAACTACAACATTTTTAACAAGTTAGAGTCAGTAATTATAGCTTATATTTCGCTTTATGCACAAAATTTGAGCTTCCTTTTTCAGTGATGACACCTGTTCATCGCTCCAGCGATCGTCTTCGACCGTGATGGCTACGAGAGGCACGCCTGTTCTCTCGGAAACACGCTTGATCATCTCTGTTCCCTTGACGATATCCTCAAATTCCGTCTGCTCCAGGAGATTGGTGTTATTTATAAAACCGCTGATCGGAAGCTTGGCAGCTTTCTCGAGTTCCTGAGCCATCTCTATTATGGAATCCTCATCCGAAGTAAACGGGCGAAGCGTATTTACTACCATAAAGAGACTGTAGTCAATATTGAGGAGCCTGTTGTGCATGGAGCCCAATACGTTTGCACCCAAGTCTTCTCCGCCGATATCGAAAACGCCCACGTAACTTTCGTCGTCAAAGATCGAATAGACTTCGCCCGAGAGAGCCGGAACGTCTACGTTCGAATTCGCGTATGACGGCGATATTATCCTGATATCAAGGTTTTCGAGACGTCTTGCAGCATCTGCCGATCTGTAGAAAGGATTTACGATATCAAGGTCGGCAAGAAGGACATTCTGCTCGGGATGTCTCTTCTTAATGTCCGATGCGACATTGACCGAGATCTCGGACTTGCCGCTTCCGTATGCTCCTATAAAGATATTAAGTCTGTTCTTGTCGAATACATTTTCCATAATCTTATTTCCTGAATTCTATAAGTTCTTCAAATTCTTTTCGAGGACGCATGACAGGTTCCTCATCTGCATAGCCGAGTGCGATTGCGCTCGCAAGCTGGTACTCTGTACCGATATAAGCAGTCATCGCATCATGAGCGAAGAATGTATTTGCGATCCAAAGAGATCCCAAGCCCATCTCGGTTGCCTTAAGGAGAAGGTTCTGGATCGCGCCTCCGATGGAGAGCGTATCGCAGATCTCAGTGATCCTGCCAAAGAGGTCGACCTGATTAAACGGTGAAGCTCCGTTGGTGTTAAGGACACAGATGATAACAGGTGCATCTCTCATGATCCTCAGGGTGTTCAACGCGGAATTCATTCCGGCCTTGGCTCCATCAGGGATATCGGGAGCATTGAGGATAAAGTTAAGTCCCATCTCCATTGCATCAAGTAGACCTGCCTTCGCATCGCCCTCGAAAACGAGGAACTTCCACGGCTGACGGTTCTTGGCTGAAGGCGCCGCTACGGCATACCTGATAAGTTCTGTTATCATCTCCTTGCTTACGGGTTGGTCCTTGTATTTACGGATACTTCTTCTCTGAAATACCGAATCCTTTAATGAATCCATCAATTAATCCTCCGATCAATAAAGTTCTGCGATGGTAACGCCGTCGTCGCCTTCGCCAATCCTTCCGAGTCTGTGACTCTTGACGCGGCGGTCGCCGTGAAGCTTTAAGTCGACTGCCTGTCTTAAGATACCGGTGCCCTTGCCGTGAACGATCCTGATCGTCTTGATGCCGCTCAATGCGCAGTCATCGATATATGAATCGAGCATGGACTCGGCTTCGTCAACGCGCTTACCGATGAGCATGAGTTCAGGCATAGTCGTTGCGGATTTCTCCTGCATGAGCCTTGTTGCCATATTGGTCTTCTTGTCGATCGGACGGTCGCGTCTCGTCTTCTTTTCTTCCTTAGGCGGAGCAAGCTGCTCTCTTGTCGGAAGTCTCAAAGCCTCGACCTCCATCGTGAGCTTCATCATGCCTGATTCGATCTGGACCTTGCCGCTCTTGTTCGGAGCGCTTACGCAGGTACCGATCATATCAAGATGAGGGATATAGAGCTTGTCACCGACCTTGATGTGCTTCGGGACTTCCCCCGGAAGCGAAGTCTTATCGAGGATCTTGTCATCCTCGGAATCATCTCTTAAGTCCTTGATGCCTGCACGCAGACGGCGTCTTACCTTATCCATCTCAGCCAGGGCATCTTCCTTATCCTGATTCTTGCCTGCTTTCTTGAGGCGTCTTATGAGTTCATCAAGCTCCTCTTCCTTTTCTTCCAGGAGTTCTTTCTGCTTCTGACGGGAATCATTGAGGATCTTGGTCTTGGAAGCCTTGAGAGCCTTATTCTCTTCAATGAGCTTTTGACGCTCTTCATCAAGTTCCCTGTTAAGCTTCTCGTTTTCTGCCCTGAGTCGCTCGGCTTCGCGATTGTTCTCTTCCGCTGATTCGAGGAGTCGCTCAAAAGCCATCTCGTCATTTGAGAGATTGACCATGGCGGCATCGATGATCTTGGCAGGGATACCGAGCTTTTTGGAGATAATGAAGGCATTACTTACACCCGGCATACCGATAACAAGTCTGTATGTAGGTGACAAAGTATCCGTATCGAATTCGCAGGCACCGTTCATGACGCCTTCCTTCTCGATAGCATATGCCTTAAGTTCCTTATAGTGCGTGGTTGCCATCGTCGTGCAGCCACGCTCGTAGAGTTCATCCAAGATAGCGATCGCAAGCGCCGCGCCTTCTGCAGGATCGGTACCTGAACCGAGCTCATCCAGGAGAACGAGCGAATTCTTTCTTGTGTTCTTCAAGATAAATACGACATTCGACATATGAGCCGAGAATGTTGAGAGACTCTGCTCGATGCTCTGCTCATCACCGATATCCGCGAGGACTCTGTCAAAGCAGGCGATCTCGGAGCCTACTGCACACGGGAGCATAAGTCCAGCCATTGCCATGAGAGTAAAAAGTCCGCATGTCTTCAAAGAGACTGTCTTACCGCCCGTGTTAGGTCCCGTTATTATGAGCGATCTGTAATCCTTGCCAAGTTCGATGTCTACAGGGACAACGACATTCGGATCGATGAGCGGATGCCTTGCCTTAACGAGCCTTACATAGCCATTATCGTTAAGAGCAGGCTTTGTTGCTTTCATATGGATAGCAAGCTTAGCCTTGGCACTTACAAAGTCGATATTGGAAACGAGGCTGATATCCGAAGTGAGCGCATCTTCTTCGCGAAGGACGCGTCTTGTGAGTTCTTCAAGGATGCGCTGGATCTCCTCGCGCTCCATTGCAACGAGTTCTCTGATCCTGTTGTTTGCCTCGACTACAGCCAAAGGCTCGATAAATACAGTCTGACCTGTCGATGAAGTATCGTGAACGATACCCGGAAGACGGCTCTTGCACTCGGCCTTTACAGGAACGCAGTATCTGTCGCCCCTGATCGTGATGAGGCCTTCCTGAAGTATATCTTCGTTATTTCTGATGACTCTGTCGAGCATCACTCTGATATTTTGCTGGATATCTTTCTTTTCGCGTCTGATCGTGTAGAGAGTGTCGCTCGCGCGATCGTTCATCTCGTCCTCATTTACGATACAGGCGGAGATCTCCTTTTCGAGCGATTCAACAGGCTCGAGAGCCGATATGGAATTGAAGAGGTTCGTTCCCTCCATATCAGAATGCTCGTTGGAGATAATGAGAGTAAGTCTTTTTACGGAACGCAAAAAGGACGCTACGTCAAGGAGCTGGCGCATACTTAGGACTCCGCCTGCTCTCGAATACGAGATGACGGATGAGATGTCGCCGAAGCCCGTGAGCGGGAGCGGTCCGTATTTGTTTATATAAGTAAATGCTTCCTCCGTATCGTCCAGAGCTTCCCTTACGCGGGTGTGATCTGTGGTCGGAACGAGGTCCGCTGCGATCTTTCTGCCGTACGTGGTGCCTGCGTATTCAACGAGGCTTTCTCTTATCTTATCGAATTCGAGGACGCTTAAAACGCGTCCTCGGATCTGCTTTCTTCTTTCTTCTTCTTCAAAAGTGGTATATCTGTACATTCCTCTGTCAGATTACAAAAGAACGGTCATTATGAAAGGAGCTTAAACTTGGCAAGTTCATTCTCGTCGATCGTCTTTGTCATTGAAAGACCTTCTTCGATATCGACATCTGTTATCTTGCCGTCTTTCATGACGACCAGTCTGTTTAATCTTTTCTCCTTAATACAATCTATGGCATGAGCACTCATGAGCGTTGCCATCGTTCTGTCTCTCAAAGTCGGGCTTCCGCCTCTCTGGAGGTGACCCAAGATAGTAGGTCTTGCCTCGATGCCTGTTACAGACTCGATCTTCTCTGCGATCTCGGTCGCATTGCCTGCGCCCTCAGCAACGATTACGATGTAGTGTCGCTTGCCTTTATTTCTGCCGTCCAGGATAGTCCTGATGACGTCCTTATCAAAATCATATGGTACCTCAGGGATCAGGAGGCACTCAGCGCCTGTTGCGATAGCAACGTTAAGTGCGATGTAGCCTGCTCTTCTTCCCATAACCTCGATAACGCTGCAACGCTCGTGTGAGGATGCCGTGTCACGGAGCTTATCGATAGCTTCCATAGCCGTATTCATGGCCGTATCATAACCGATGGTATATTCGGTAGAAGCGATATCGTTATCGATAGTGCCCGGAAGTCCGATAACAGGGACACCGACTCTTGCAAGAGCTCTTGCACCCTTATAGGAACCGTCACCGCCGATAACTACCAAAGCATCGAGGCCGTATACATCGAGCATCTTAGCGCCCTTGATAACACCTTCCTTAGTCATGAAGGTCTTGGATCTTGCCGTCATAAGGAAAGTTCCACCGCGCTGCAATGTCTCGGATACGTCTCTGGTGTTGATCTGTGAGATCTCACCCTTCCAAAGACCATGGAAACCTCTGGTTATGCCAAAGACCTCAAGTCCGCTGTTGATACCTGTTCTTACGATAGAGCGGATAGCCGCATTCATTCCAGGTGCGTCGCCGCCGCTCGTCAAAACGCCGATCTTCTTGATATCAGGGATCGTGCTCTTATCAATGTCATCAAAATTCGGTGCCTTGAGAGTATCGATATCAGGTACGTTACTCTCATCAAAAAGTATATTTAACATAATAAATTGCCTCCTATGAGTCCTTAAGACTAAAGATATACTATCATTAGAACGCGCATTTTAAAAGAAACAATCAGTTAATAAGGATCAAATTATCAGAACCGACCAGTTTGGCTATCTCGCTTATGATCTCAGGAGAATCATCAACGTAGCACATCTGATTGGCATCCTTGAGCGCATTATGCTTCTCGAAAAAGATCTTGACCTTGCGGGTACCATGGCAGAATGCCAAAAGATACTGAAGCCTCTTAAAAGACGGATCTTTAAACTCTCCGGTAAAGCGCACATAGAGCGCCTGCTCACCGCAGGAATCGACGACTCTCCTGAAGTTTCCGAGATCAGCCTTGGCCTTGGGAGCGACCGTGTTGTCAAACTGGATCAGGACGCTCTGCTTAAGAGCTTCCCTGACCAAAGGATCAGATTCGATCATCCTCCTGCCGTTATCATCAGTCGGCATCGGGAATATCCTGTCCACATAAAGAGAAAAATCCTCATCATCCCTGACTCTTCTCTTACCCACGATGATATAAGCCTGATTGACGTTGAGAATGCTGTTATACTTCTCAAATATCTTACCGAATACCGCACACTCAAATGGTCCGTAAAGATCTTCAAAAGACAAGAGCGCCATAACGGTCTTGGCCTTGGTAGTCCTGATCTGCTTACGCATGAGCATACCTGCCATAATGATCAGCTTGTCATCATTTATGGCCTGCATATTCTCGCTGTCCCTGTAATCCTTGACGTCATTCATTCCGAACGTGACGTACTTCTCTATCGAATCAGAATAAGTCATGAGCGGATGACCGGAAATATATAATCCGATGACATCCTTCTCGTAGTAGAGTTTCTCCGCGATCGAATACTCCGGCATCTCGGTTATCCTGATGTTCGGCTCAAATCCCGAGTCCTCCTGAGAAGCCGCGTCAAAGAGGCTCAGCTGACCTTCCATCATTCCGTAACTGCTGCGGTTCAGCTTATCAAGTTCCGTCTGGATGGTCGCGATCATCGTAGATCTGTTAAGACCCGTAAAATCGAGTGCCGACGAATAAATGAGAGACTCTATCATCTTGCGGTTAAGGCCGCAGCTGCCGGCTCTCGTCAGGAAGTCAGCGAAGTTCTTAAACGGACCTGATGCAGTTCTCTCTCTTACAAGGGATTCACATGCACCTTCTCCGACATTCTTAATAACTGACAGACCGATCCTGATCGCTCTTCTGCCATCGGCTGCGACCTCGGTCGAAAACTTCGCTTTGCTCATATTAACGTCAGGCGGCAGCACTTCGATATTCATCGAAGGACAGCAGCCGATATACCAGGCAGCCTGCGAGAGGTTGAACCTGAACGAGTTCATCATGGCAGCCATGAATTCCGTCGGATAATGATACTTGAGATAAGCCGTATAATATCCGACCAGCGCATATGCCGCAGCATGCGATTTGTTGAATGCATAGCCTGCAAAGTTACTAACATCATTAAAGATCTTATCGGCAGTATCAGCAGGGACGCCTCTGGCTTCAGCACCTTCGACCACCTTACCGGAATCATCCTCCCCGCCGAAGATGAAGATCTGTCTGTATTTTTCCATCAGCGCCTTGTTCTTCTTACTCATGGCACGTCTGATATTATCCGACTGACCCATAGAGAAGCCCGCAAGATCACGGACTATCTGCATGACTTGTTCCTGGTAGACCATACATCCGTATGTTACGTCAAGGATAGGTTCAAGGAGCGGATGATCATATGTGATCTTGCCCGTATTGTGCTTACAAGATACATACTTCGGGATCTGATCCATAGGTCCCGGTCTGTAAAGGGAGATACCTGCGATGATATCCTCGAGCGAAGTCGGCTTGAGTTCTTTCATGAAGGAAGTCATGCCGCGACTTTCAAGCTGGAACACACCGATCGTATCTCCGTCACCGATCATCTTATATATCTCGGGCTCGTCTGTCGGGATCGAATCAAAATCGATCTTTACGCCGTAATTCTCAAAGACCATATCAGCCGTATCTCTCATTACGGTCAGCGTACGAAGTCCGAGGAAGTCGAACTTCAGAAGTCCTACCGACTCGATATCGTATTTTGCGAACTGAACGACAACGTTATTGTCGTTTACGGAAAGCGGAGCGATATCCGTGATCGGCTTACCTGAGATGATGACACCTGCAGCATGGGTTGAAGTATGCCTCGGCATACCTTCGAGTTTTCTCGAATAATCAATGATCCTTCGCACATTCGCATCGCTTTCATACTCCTTAGCAAGCTCGGAATTGATCTCCAGAGCTTTGTCAATCGTGATGCCGATATTGGCGGGGATCATCTTCGCTATCCTGTCAGCAGTCGCATACGGCAGATCAAGAACTCGCGCAACGTCTCTTATGCAAAGCCTGGGCTGCAAAGTACCGTATGTGATAACCTGCGCAACTCGTTCCATTCCGTATTTCTGCGTAACGTAATCGATGACTTCCTGCCTTCTCTCGTAGCAGAAGTCGATATCAAAATCAGGCATCGATACTCGTTCGAT
>CADCPU010000327.1 GCA_902803365.1 Oscillospiraceae bacterium | reverse complement strand
GCAGGCGTATTCGGCTTTTCGCTTGATATGTTTTCGACGAGCGTGATAATCCCTGTCATCCTTTGGTTCGGCATATTCTGCCTGTGCCACGCCTGGTTTGCCGAGAAAGGCAGAGATCAGGCAGGTTTTACGACTCTGGCAGGTATCTCGTTCGCACTGCTCCTGGTCGTTGACATAAAGACATTGTTCGTATTTCCGATGCTCTTGTTCGTTCTTTTGATCAGACGCTTTGTCTTCAAAAGATCTGACATCAACGAGATCATCCTGGTAATATCATTCCTGGCAGCTTTCGCTGTCCTGCTCTTTACGGCAGATTCTATCTATACGGTACTCGGAAACGAGTTCGGATGGAGATTCCCGTCTTATGTATTCCAGCTCAGGGTCTACCTCGTTGAGGTCAAGAAGGGCCTGATAAGCCTCGCAAGCAAGGAAGGCATCGGTGCATTCTTCGCACTTCTTGCAACAAATATCTGGTGCATCGGCATCTCGAGCTTCGGTATTGCCTATATCGTATTTGCGGAGATCGTAAGACGCCTTATCAAGAGATCACAGTCCGAGAGCGGCAACAAGAGCGCGAGATTCCTTTTCTGTGTAGCTTCGACCGCAGTCCTTGCCATGACTGCCGAGGCTGTAGTCATCTCGCTTCAGAATTCCGTACACGGATTTTCCTATATCTATTCGACTGATTCTGCTCACGCATTCTTCGGTCTTCAGAGCTACGGTGAACTTCTTGCCGTATCGGTGATCATCGGTGCGTTCGGTCTTTATAAGTCTGTGAAGGTCTCGAAAAGAAGCGTATTTGCAGCACTTATCGAACTCGTGCTCTTTACGGTTCCCGTTATCATCTTTATTAAGAGCCTTATCGAAAAGGAGTCTTTCAGAGCTGCAGGCTGGTTCAGGGATCAGAGCCCGTTCTTCATGATGTTTACGAGATGGGCAGACGGCCAGACGGTCTATGCTCACTTTATAATCCCTGTACTGCTCCTGATCGGCATGATAGCGATCTATGCCAAGAGCAAGGACTTTAAGACATGTCTTACTGTCATAACACTTGCTTGTGCAACACAGTTTGTATTCGTCCATTACATCTACAACTATGCTGCAAAGAGGATCGAACCCGAGTTCCCGAATCAGGCATTCGCCCGGGCAATGTTCGAAGGTTCCGGTGCCAAGGAATGTTATGTCGGTAATCCGACGATGGCAAAGCTCCTCCAGCTTTCCGAGCCTATGCTCAGAGTCCGCGGAGGCTATCCTTCAGACGATGCTTCTGAGTACCTTGTCTATTCGGATATCAAGGCACCGGATGCAAGAAAGAACAAGATGCTTAAGGGAAGCAAGTTTATCAAGCTTACCGATAACGAATGGGTCTACTATAAGGGAGAAGCTCTCGAGAATGCTTTTGTTGCTTATCCGTCCGCAGGCACGCATTTTGATGCTTACGGATATGTCGATTGGCTCTATCTGAATATCTTCGGAAGACATGCCGATGAAGCCGCTGCTCAAGGATGGATGGATATGCTCGAAAACGGAGTATCTCCGGTTAAGCTCATACAGCACTTTATGATGAGTGAAGAATATAATCAGAATAACCCGGACAACAAGATGATCAACCAAACGCTGTCTGCAGTTATGCTCAATGAGGAATTCGACGCGGAGATCGCGGTTTATCTCCATACCGATATGGTGATCGGAGACATAATCAGCGCACTCTCGAGGAGACCTGAATATAGGGAGATCCTCAAGTCGTTATCTTATTACATTTGATCTTTATACTGAGAGGTAAATAGTATGAAAGTATTGGTTACAGGTGTTGGCGGTCAGTTAGGTTACGACGTTATGATCGAACTGGCCAAGAGAGGTATCGAGGCGGTAGGAAGCGATATCCTGCCGGAAGTTCCGTTCGACTTCGAATATTCGAGCGTGGACATCACCGATAAGGCAAGCGTCGATTCTGCCATCGGAAGCATCAAGCCTGATGTTGTCGTTCACTGTGCAGCCTGGACTGCTGTTGACGCTGCTGAAGATGAGGAGAACAGGGAGAAGGTTTATGCCATTAACTCCACGGGTACCAAGAATATCGCCGAAGCTTGTAAGGCAGTAGATGCCAAGATGATCTATATCAGTACGGACTACGTATTTAACGGTTGCGGTGAGACACCTTGGGATCCTGATTCCAAGGACTATGCGCCGATCAATGTATACGGTGACAGTAAGCTTCAGGGCGAGCTTGCCGTATCATCTACACTCGACAAGTATTTCATCGTCAGGATCGCATGGGTATTCGGCAAGAACGGCAAGAACTTCATCAAGACCATGCTCAATGTGGGCAGGAGCCATGATGAAGTAAGAGTAGTAAACGATCAGATCGGTACGCCTACTTATACTTATGATCTTGCAAGGCTTCTCGTTGACATGCTCCTTACGGATAAGTACGGATATTATCACGCTACCAATGAAGGCGGATACATTTCGTGGTATGATTTTACCTGTGAGATATACAGACAGGCAGGTCTCAAGACGAAGGTCAATCCTGTAACGACTGCAGAATACGGACTTTCGAAGGCAAAGAGACCTTATAATTCCAGATTGGACAGGTCCAAGCTTCCGGCTAACGGATTTGAACCGCTGCCTGATTGGAAAGATGCATTGAGCAGATATTTGGAGGAAATAGATTATGGGACAAATTAAAGTCACGAATACACCTATCAAGGGACTCTACGTTATCGAACCTACGGTTCACGGTGATGAGAGAGGATATTTTATAGAGACATATAACCAGAATGATATGGCTGAGGCAGGACTTAACATGGTATTCGTTCAGGATAACCAGTCCATGTCAAGGAAGGGTGTCCTCAGAGGACTTCACTTCCAGAAGCAGTATCCTCAGGGCAAGCTCGTCAGAGTTATCAGCGGCGAAGTGTTCGACGTCGCAGTTGACCTGAGAAAGGATTCCGAGACATACGGAAAGTGGTTCGGCATCAGGCTTTCTGCTGAGAACCATAAGCAGTTCTACATCTCAGAGGGCTTTGCACACGGATTCCTCGTATTGAGCGAGACGGCAGAGTTCTGCTACAAGGTAACTGACTTCTATCATCCGGGCGATGAGGGCGGTCTTGCATGGAACGATCCTGAGATCGGCATCGAGTGGCCTTGTGTAAATGGTGAGTACAGCGGTTCCGCTTCACCTGAAGGTTATGTGATGGATGACGGCACGAAGCTTACATTCAGCGAAAAAGATACTAAGTGGCTCGGATTATCCGACACTTTCTCATTCTGACGATCGGGGTATTAAAATGGATCTTAGATACGAACAGCAGTGCCTTGAAGGCATAAACGCTTCAATGGATCTCAGTGCCTTTGAGGGCAAGACCATCTTCGTTACCGGTGCTACAGGACTTATCGGAAAGATGATCATCAAGGCGCTTATCACTTATGTCGACAACGTTAAGCTCTATGCACTTGTAAGAAGTCAGGAGCGTGCCGCAAAGGCATTCGAAGGATATGACATCAGCAAGATCGACTTTATCGTCGGTGATGTCGAGACCTTTGATATCAAGGATATGGGCATCGACTATATCATCCACGGCGCAAGCGTAACAGACAGCAAGGCGTTCGTTGAAAGACCGAGAGAGATAATCCTTACTGCGGTTAACGGAACACAGCATGTTCTGGAACTTGCGAAGGCTAACCCGGTAAAGATGATGGCATATCTGTCTACTATGGAGATCTACGGCTGTCCGCCTGACGATCGCAAGATCTCGGAGGATTCACCGAGCTATCTTGATTCAATGTCTACGAGAAGCTGTTATCCCGAGAGTAAGAGGATGGGTGAGAACCTCTGCGTATCAGCAAATACGGATTCCGGCATACCCGTATGTTCCGTAAGGCTTACCCAGACATTCGGTCCTGGCGTAAGATATGATGACAACCGCGTTTTCGCGCAGTTTGCAAGATGCTCTATCGAGAAGACGAATATCATCTTAAAGACACTCGGCAAGACAAAGCGCTGCTACCTCTACCTTGGAGATGCGGTCACCGCGATCCTCACGGTGCTCTTGAAGGGACAGAGCGGTCTTGCGTATAATGCAGCTAACGAAGCCACATATTGTTCGATCTATGAGATGGCAGAACTTGTGGCTGACGAGAAGTCCGGAATAAAGGTCGAAGTCCAACTCGACGAATCCGGCAATACGGGCTACGCTCCTACGCTTTGCATGAACCTTGATACTTCAAGGCTTCAAGGTCTTGGCTGGAGTCCGCGCCTCGGACTTAAGGATATGTTCAATGTCCTGATCGAAGACATGAAGATCAACAGATAAGGGTGAGACTATGAATATTGCGGTGATTTTTGCAGGCGGAAGCGGCCAGAGAATGAAGACCAAGGATATCCCGAAGCAGTTCCTCGAGATACACGGCAAGCCGATAATCATTTATACGCTTGAGCATTTTGAGAAGCACGAGCAGATCGATGCCATCGTCATTGCCTGCAAAGAAGATTACATCGACTATATGAAAGAACTTATCTATAAGTACAGGATCGAGAAGGTAAAATCCGTCGTTCCCGGCGGAAGTACCGGTCAGCTGTCGATATATAACGGCCTTAAGGAGGCTTCAAGGATCGGCGGTAAAGATTCTGTCGTATTGATCCATGACGGTGTAAGACCGATGATCAACGAGAAGCTCATAAGTGACAACATTGCTTCCGTAAAGCAGTACGGCTCTGCGATCACGACATCGGTCGTAAAGGAGACTATCCTCGTCGTAGACGATCATGAGATGATCGATATGGTTCCGGAGCGCTCCTGCTCGAGAGTTGCCAAGGCTCCTCAGAGCTTTATCCTCGGTAATATCCTTGAGGCACATACCAAGGCCTTGGCCGAGAACAGGACAGATTTTATCGATTCCTGTACGATGATGAAGCATTACTGCTTCGACCTTCATCTGGTAGACGGACCTTATGAGAATATCAAGATCACGACACCTGATGACTATTACACGATGCGTGCGTGGCTCGACGCCAAAGAGACACAGCAGCTTTATGAGTAAAATTGTTCTTTGAACTTTTATCATATATGTGTAAAATATAAAAAGAATCGGGAATAGGGGAGAGACTGTCTTGATCGGTTACTACGACTACACAGTTTGGCTGACATATTTATCATTGATATCTGCGGGCATCGGTATATTCAGTTGCCTGAGCGGTGGCGGTCACCCATTTATCGGAATGTTCTTCCTTTTGTTCTCCGGTTTATGCGATGCATTTGACGGCAAGGTCGCTAGGACCAAGAAGAATCGCACCGAGATGGAGATAAACTTCGGTATCCAGATCGATTCATTGGCTGACCTTGTTGCTTTCGGCGTATTGCCGGCAAGTATCGGTGTCAGCATGATGCGCCTGTCAGAGATGATCCAGGGCGTCAATCCCACAAGTCTTACGACAAGATGTGTCCATCTTGCTCTTTATGCGGTACTTGTTTTCTATGTTCTTGCCGCATTGATCAGACTTGCTTACTTTAACTGCCTTGAGGCAGAGAGAAGAAAGGAAGGCGGAACAGGCGCGAACAAGGAATATCGCGGACTTCCTGTCACATCCGCTGCTTTGCTCTTCCCGACTGTACTTCTTATCCAGTACATCACCAAGATCGATATCACTCTGTCGTACTTTGCGACAGTCCTTATAACGGGAGTACTCTTTATCACT
>CADCPU010000326.1 GCA_902803365.1 Oscillospiraceae bacterium | reverse complement strand
GCAAGAGCAGGCTTCAAGATATTAGCCGCATTAGTTGAACCCTCTGCATCACCTGCACCCATGATCGTATGGAGCTCATCGATAACAAGGATGATATTCTCTTCCCTGATGGCTTCATTGATAACACCCTTGATCCTGGCCTCAAACTGACCTCTGAACTGAGTTCCTGCAACCATGGCAGGAAGATCGAGCTGCCAAACTCTCATAGTGAGGAGCTTTTCAGGCACCTTTCCTTCAGCGATCTTAAGAGCCAATCCCTGAGCAACGGCTGTCTTACCGACACCCGGAGCACCGATCAATACAGGATTGTTCTTGCTTCTTCTGTTAAGGATCTGAACGACACGGTCGATCTCCTTATCACGTCCGAGGATCCTGTCGATCTTGCCTTCAACGGCACGCTCAGTAAGGTCTGTACCGAATTCACTCAGATACTTGAGCTTCTTGGCACCCTTCTTATTGCGCTTGTCACCGCCGAACATTCTTCCCAACGGTCCGCCTGAAGGCTCAGAGTCATCAGCTTCCTGATCAGGAGAATTCTTATCGACAACACCCATGGCGGATGTATCTTCGTCGAATTCTGTATCGGCATTGTCAGGATCGAAATCCATCGCTTCGTTCAATATAGACTTGAAATATTCAGTCGGGTCTTCTCCACCCGTTCCGCTGATCATGCGTTCTACTCTGTCACTCATCTCATCGATGTTATTCTCTGTGATGCCTGCTGCCTTGAACATATCGGTAATACCCGATAATCCGGACTCGTAGGCGCATTTCATGCAATATCCCTCATCTATACGCTCGCCGTTCTCATAACGGCTCGTGAAGACTATAGCAGTCCTCTTCTTACACTTCGTACAAATAGACATTCAGTCATACTCCACTTTCTTTTACTTTTCTTCTTACCTTAGGACCCACTGCTATCTCCAGTGCGTCTTCTTCCAATCTGTCTTTATCGATCAATTCCTCGAGATCAACATATTGGCCAGCCTTCTTAGCCTTATCGAGAACAGGCTTAAGAAATTGGCCTGTATAAGATGTCTTTACTTTACAGATCTCCTCAGGTGAGCCCTTCGCGATAACAGTTCCGCCGTTATCTCCGCTCTCGGGGCCGAGATCTATTATGTAATCGCAGGTTTTGATCACATCAAGGTTGTGCTCAATAACTACTACGGTATTATTATTTTGAGTTAGGCGCTCCAAAATGTCAACTAACTTATGCACATCGGCCATATGAAGACCCGTTGTCGGCTCATCCAGAACATAGAGCGTCTTACCCGTAGATCTCCTCGATAATTCAGCGGAAAGCTTGATCCTCTGAGCCTCACCGCCCGACAACTGTGTCGAAGGCTGACCTAACTTAATATATCCCAAACCTACGTCCCTGAGTGTCCTCACTTTGTGGTAAATCTTGGGAATGTTGGAGAAGAACTCACATGCCTCATCAACAGACATATTGAGGACATCTGAGATATTCTTACCCTTATATTTTACCTCAAGAGTCTCCCTGTTATAGCGTTTACCCTTACAAACATCACATTTGACATAGATATCAGGCAAAAAGTGCATCTCGATCTTGTTCACGCCGTCACCTGAACAAGCCTCGCATCGGCCGCCCTTAACGTTAAAGCTGAACCTTCCGTTCTTATAGCCCCTTGCCTTACTGTCAGGAGTATTCGCATATAATTCTCTTATGAGATCGAAAACACCTATATAAGTAGCCGGATTACTCCTCGGAGTCCTTCCGATAGGAGACTGATCGATAACGATGATCTTATCAAGACTACTGTAACCCTTAAGATCCTTAAGCTTTACCTTGTTCCTCCTGGCTCCGTTAAGATGATGCTCAAGAGCAGGCACGAGCGTCGAGTTGATAAGAGAACTCTTACCCGAACCTGATACGCCCGTAATACACGTAAATAATCCCAATGGAATATCAACGTCGATATTTTTGAGGTTGTTTGCGGTCGCTCCGCGAAGCTTAAGGAAGTCCTTACCCGGAACACGGCGGTTCTTTGGAACGGGAATAAACTTCCTTCCGCTCAGATAATCACCTGTCACGGAACCTTCAGTAGCTTCGATCTCTTCTGCAGTACCCTGTGCAACTATAAGACCTCCGTTTATACCTGCACCCGGACCAACATCGATAATATGATCTGCTTCCCTCATCGTATCTTCGTCATGCTCTACGACAAGAACGGAGTTTCCGAGATTGCGAAGCTTATTAAGAGTAGCAAGGAGTTTACTGTTATCTCTCTGATGAAGACCTATCGAAGGCTCGTCAAGGATATAGAGAACTCCCTTAAGTCCCGAACCGATCTGAGTTGCAAGCCTTATCCTCTGGGCTTCACCGCCTGAGAGCGTCGCAGCAGGTCTGCTCAACGTCATGTAATCAAGGCCGACATCACAGAGGAATGTGAGTCTTGCATCTATCTCCTTGAGGATAGGCTCCGCGATCTGAGTCTTACGCTGAGAGAATGTGAGCTTACTTAAGAAAGTCCTGCAGTCTTCCACGGACTTATTTGTAAG
>CADCPU010000325.1 GCA_902803365.1 Oscillospiraceae bacterium | reverse complement strand
GACATCATATTTGAAGTACCGGAAGGAAATCTTGTAGCCTTGTGTAATAGCCTTATCAATAGCATCTATGATCAGATAAATCTGCTCGTTATCCTTCTTTACCCGGTTTTCGACAGAGATATTACGTTGCAGTTCCTCTGCTTTATTTTTGCCCGCAACAATGGAGAGCTTTCCAACAAGTTCCTTGCTCTTTTTTTCTGTTATGAACTTAGCTGAAAGAACAGCATCGATCAGGATTTTAAGCTCCGGTAGATCAAAAGTTCGGCTGGCAAGACTATAGTGTTTCTGCGTGGAATTGTATTCCTGAATGTCAATACCTATCGAACGAAGGATTTCTATGTCTGACGCAACTGTCTGTCGATAGGTGCTGATTCCATAATCGGTATCAAGCTTCTTGATCAGGTCTGTCGTTGTTAATGTATGCTCATCATCTGTGAGATCATATAAATACTTAGCAATATAAAACGGACGAAGTTTTGTCGGGTTTGTCATATGATACCCCTTCCTATATGCTGAACACGATGCAATATTAGCATTGGTCTTGAATTATGAATTATGGTGACACCACTTGCGAACGGGACACTTATAACAATGTGGTTCTATAGTACAAACCTCTCCAAATCCATCAGCGCAAAAGCTCCATATCAGGTTATCGATTTCAACTTTTGCCATGCCGGATTGTTCTGATAAAATCGCAACCTGAGCGTTCACTTCCGATACAGATGCTGGTGAATGTTCTCCTGTCCCCATCCTGTCTGCGCCTAAAAATCTACGCAGATGAGTATCAGGCTTGGCACCATCTATGCCAACATTTCTTAGATATTCCCAAACCAACGCTTCGCCAAGCATCCTGAGTTTATATGGTGATGACCTATCCGATAGTAGCTTTACTATTGTCTCCGTCGGTTTTGATGTTATAAAACTATCGATACTCCCATACTCTTTCTCAATAAGTAGTAATACCCTGATATTTTCGCCAAGCGCTTCCATTTGAGCTTTTGTACTCATGTTACCGCATTTGATCCGATAAAGTCCATTACATAGATCCACCGGATCAGCCGCAAGTAATTTGTCAGGATTGTATTGAAAAAATAACAAATCAATTTCGGGAAGATGTGGTTCAACACGATACCATTTAGTCTGGTTAGTGAGCATTGAATAGACAAGTGCCTTTATATGATCCTCAATCGTATATGACTTTCCGTCTCTACGTTGAACAATTTCCTGAGTCAGGGCAGTAGTATATCCGAGCTTGTTCTCCACTAAATACTCACGAATCACTTTAAGAAATGAAATATTCTCTTGTTCTTCATTCATGATTTCTTTTCCATATTTTTCAGAAATCACTTCACATATTTTTCCGAGATATTTCAAATTGTATCGATACATGACTTCAGGCGATGGTTGAACCAAGGTCTGTTCAAGATCATATGAATGGTTTTCGAAATCATAGATTTCACGGAGGATTTTATTCCTGATCTTAACAAGTTCACTATATGGTTTGTTCTTGTGTTGTTCAACAAATACTTCAGGGCTAATCATCATAATATTATTCTTCATTTGATACTGGAATATAAACCATTTTGAGAGGGATTATCTTTTTATACTTCTCATCCAGATCTTTATAGCATTTCAGAACCAATTCAACAAGTTCCGCCCCATTGATGCCTCGAATAATAGGCGTGTTTTCAAGGTATTTCTGAGCATTCTTTGTATAATTTGAAAGTGTAACAAATAGTCCATAGTCTCCTTCCCGCATTGCTCCTTTAAGAGACTGAATGGTAGTTTCTTTGATATCACTGTCCTGGCTTTTCACTTGTACCAATATACGTGGAGGAAGCTCATCCTTATAGGCAATAATGTCAATTCCACTATCTCCACCTTGAGGAGAAACTGTTGTGCGATATCCCATTGCTCTAAGAAGATCTGCTACGTAATACTCCAGATCATAACCCTTCAGTTGCCGACTCAATTCTTTCAGAATAAAATCTTTTGTACTTTCGATTATTTCATCTGCCGTTGCTCCAATACTCTCATCTTCTGAATCAGTATGCTTGAGAAAGTTCTTGTCTAATGCAGATAAAAACTCGTCTGCATAGTTCTTCACAGAGAAAAACGTCAGGGATGCCCCAATCTCATATAGTGCCCCTTGTGAGAATGATGTTCTCGGCAGATGCTTTATCCACTTAACTCTACGTGTCTGCACGTACTCTATTTGTGACAAGTCATATTTATACTCGCCTTCAATGACCCCGATATTAATCTGTCGGTTTGTTTTTGATGGAAAGATCACATAATCACCTATCTGCGCTTCGTAAACAAATCGGTATAACATACCAGCGCCAGTCGCGACACTACCTTTCTTCGCTTCTGGATAGACTTGTCTATACTTTTCTTTAAATGACTCTCTATCTGCTTCGATCTGAAGAAGATCTCCCATCTCTTCCCAACTTATTGCTATAATATTTGCTTTCAGAAACAGATTATCATCAAGTGTATGAATGCCCCACATCTTCTTTTCTTCGGTAACCATACTCCTGTTCTCCTTCTAAACGGTAGTCGCATTAACGGTTGGAACTACATATCAATACCAAAATAGTTTCTTGTAATTGATACTAATTGCTCTGCAATCTCGCTAAAACTACAGTTAAGATCCAATGTTCGTGCACTAATCTTATGTCCCATGATACTGTTATCGGCGTCAGGAGAAATCTCATCATTGGTTTTGGCATATAGCAATAACCCGGCAACATTGCCTGTGTTACCAATGTCTCGATTCATGACATATGAAAAAATCTGATATACATTCTGCGAATGCAGTGTGTGTTTCCCATACTGTACCTGCGTTGCATGCGAGTAGTACTTTGCATCAATTATGAGAGTCTTCTCTCCATGAGTAAGCATGATATCACTTTGCATGGCCGGAAGAAGTGTACTTGTGCCATCATCAAGCTGCCATTCGATCCGAGAAGCATTTGCTTTTACTTCTGGAACCTCTTTACGATAGAATTCCAGAATAAATTTTTCATACAATCGGCACATACGTTGTTCATCAAGGAACTGAGCAAGTTTAATAGTCCCTTCATCCGTTGTCAGCAGAAGACCTTCCAAGACAAACTGACAAATGCTAAGCAACATACGATAGCTTTGATTATTGCGGTTGAAGTGCAGCATATCCCAGTGAATGAGAAAAGGATCTATTTCATCTACTCCAGCGAAAAACAGCATTTCCTTCTTTAACGCCGTTTTTGATTCCTCTCGAACAGAGTCCTCCTTCAGCAACAACAAAGCCGTAATCTTGAGAATTTGATTGAAGATATTGTTCTCTGAGAGTTCATCATACTCGCATGAAAGCAGCTTTCTATCCTGTGCAAGGTTACGAATCGTCCCATTGATATCTATACGCCCATGCATTACTGAAAGATCTTCAGTTTTCTCAATGTACTCACGGTGCAGCCCTTGCTTTAGCTGCTGTGCAATCCCCTTGGAAAGGATTGCCGCAAAGAGAGCCTGGATATTATCAAAAGGCTCGCTTGCCACTTCGTCATAATTTGATTGGCGAAGAACCTGAAATGCATAAGTGAGCATGTAATAGATATTGCTGATAACAATGCTATTACTGTTAACCATTGCAGGTACCCTTTAGAATATCAGACCATTTTTGCACATTATCAGAATCATCAAACCAGTATTCGCTAAG
>CADCPU010000324.1 GCA_902803365.1 Oscillospiraceae bacterium | reverse complement strand
TGTCTGTCCATGATCCCGATCATCTTCTATACCGAGTATATGGCCGAGAAGATCAAGAAATCCAAGGTCAATGCAGTTGTTATAAGCGGCATTATAGTTCTATGCTATGTCGTTGCCACGGGCTATTCAGCATTTAACGGTCCGATCTATGATGTCAGTAACGAGATCGCAGGCGTTTTCTGGCTCCTGAATTCGGCGATCGTTCTCTACTTCCTGATCGTTTATTCGGGCATAATGCTCAAGATGGTCGGAGACTACGAGAACAGGCTTACGACGATAGCACATACCGACCGTCTCACGGGTCTTTATAACCGCCACTTCATGATGACGAAGCTCGAAGAGACCGTGAAAGAAGGCAAGAAGATCTTTGTCACGATGTCGGATATCGATAACTTTAAGCAGATCAACGACCATTACGGTCATAACGCCGGCGACTACGTTCTCAGCACCCTGTCACAGCTCATGAAGGAGAATTGCAGCAACAGCGAGATCTCGCGCTGGGGTGGCGAGGAATTCCTGATCCTTTCCGAGGGCGAAGTCAGTAAGAACGGCTTCGAGATGATCGAGAATCTCAGAAAGGTCATTGAGGGGTACGATTTTGTTTTCGAGAACGAAAAGATAGATGTAACGATAACATCGGGTATCGCAGACTACAGGAATGGTCAGTCGGTCGATGTCTGGATAAAAGAGGCAGACGAGAAACTCTACATCGGCAAGAACAGCGGCAAGAATAAAGTCGTTATCACGCTGGAAAAGTAAGACTGATGTAGTATAATCGAATCGTCAATTATTTTTGTCGGAGACGTAAAATGGGAAAACTTATGATCGGTAAGCGCCCACTTTTCATTGCGGGGGCGCTTTATATTGTGGCCATACTGACAGTACTGCTGTCGGCATGGATCGCTGATATCCACAGATTCGACTTAAGTCTTACCGTGGCCAAATATATCGCTCTCCGCCCATGGACGGCTGTTTTCTTTTTCATCGCGTTTACGCCCATAGTCGGCCTTGTACACGGCTATCTGAGGAAGATCAATATCCCGACATACCGCAAAGTCATATACGGCCTCATATTCGGATGTGCATACTGCTGTATGATCTTTCCCTACAATGAGGAATGGAGCTATTTTGCTTCAGATATGCATGACTTTTTCGCCTATTCGCTGATGCTCGCGGTGGCCGTTTCCTTCGTTGTGCTCTTTATGAAGGGCGAGACCGGACGCAAGAGGAGATGCGCATTTTTGGCGAGCTGCTTCGCGATCTTCTTTATCTTTGCCTATGGCGTAGTACAATGGCAATTCTTCTGGGATACTGTATTTATATGGGAGAATGTGTTCATACTTGTTATGGCCTGTGTGCTCTATACCGATGATTCATTACCGAGCGAGGAGACTTTAAATGCCTGACACCCTTTATGTTACCGATCTGGACGGAACCCTGATGAGGAGCGACAAGACTTTATCCGAGGAGACCGTAAGCATAATAAACAGGTTGGTCAGCAAGGGCGTTCTCTTTACATACGCGACGGCAAGATCCATACAAAGCGCCCGCAAGATAACCGGCGGCCTTAAGCTCTCGCTCCCGGTCATCTCCAGAAACGGCACTGTCCTCGCAGACAACACCACCGGCCGCATGATCAGGCGCGCTCTCTTTACTCCGTCTGAGATCGATATCCTCAAGACCCGCCTGCCCGAACTTGCGCACTGCGGCTTTGTATCATCCTACTTCGGAGACGACATGAAGAAGTTCTATTTTGAGGGCGATATCTCTGTCGGTCTTCGAAAATACGTTGAAGAGCACGCGGACGACACGCGCATGGTCGCAGCGTCTTCCTTGGACGAGATGTTTGACGGAGAGCCCGGCTATGTCACCCTGGTGGACGACAGGGAAAAGCTTACTGATGCCTATGCCCGCATGAGCGAGTACAAAGGTTGGGAGTGCGTATTTCAGAAGGACACCTACGGTGAGGAATACTGGCTCGAGATATGTCCCGATAACAGCACCAAGGCCAAAGCGATATTAAAGCTCAAGGAGAGCCTGGGCGCCCAAAGGCTCGTCGTATTCGGAGATTCCGTCAATGACCTGCCAATGTTCGAGATCGCAGACGAAGCTTACGCGATGTCCAACGCCCTCGATGAAGTCAAGGCGGCCGCGACCGGCATCCTCGGTTCCAACAACGAAGACAGCGTCGCGCGATTTATCGCACAAGACAATCACTGAAAATCGACATAAAAGTGTGTTATATAGCGGACTCGTTTTCGAAGTCACGATATCATTATGCATCATAAAAGCGGTTCGTCCGCGGAAGAAGGTTGTTATGGCAAAAAGGATAGGAATGTCTCTGTTTGGAGTTATCATATGCGCGATCAGCGTCGGGATCTTCAAGATCGCGGCTTTGGGTGTTGATCCGTTTCAGTCTTTTATGGCGGGTCTTGATTCGCTGGTCCCCATCGGCTTTGGAACGCTCTACGTCATTACCAATGCGGTGATGCTCTTGTTCGCGATCATTTTCGACAGACATTATATCGGCATAGCGACATTCATAAATCTTTTCCTGCTGGGCTATATCACGCAGTTCACTTACGAATTCCTACAGGGCATTTTCCCTGATCCCTCGCTTCCTGTCCGCATTGCGTGCCTTGTCATCGGTGTAGTGATAATCTGCTTCGGTTCGGCATTCTACATGACCGCTGATCTTGGTGTATCAACCTATGACGCTGTCGCTCTCATTATCGTAAATACATGGAAAAAGGGTAAATTCCAGTACGTCAGGATCATCACTGATCTCGTTTGTGTTATCCTTGGAGTGACGCTGTTCCTTCTTGCGGGCGGTGCTGCTAGTCAGATCATCACGATCGCGGGAGTCGGGACTATCATAACGGCATTTTTTATGGGACCTCTTATAGAGTTCTTCAATGTTCATATCGCGAGACCATTCCTCAAAGGAAAAGCAAAGGAGACTTAATATATGGAAAAGAAACTCAAAGTATTGATCTTAAACGGCAGCCCCAGGAAACACGGCAACGTGGCGCTCGCTCTTAATGAGATGGCCAAAGTCTTTGAGGCTAACGGCGTTGAGACCGAGACGGTCCTTCTGGGCCGCATGGATATCAGGGGATGTATAGCCTGCGAGAAGTGTCGTGAGATCGGCAAGTGCGTCTTTAATGACATCGTAAATGAACTCGCTGTCAAGTTCGAAGCGGCAGACGGCCTCGTTATCGGCTCGCCTGTCTACTACGGCTCGGCGAACGGTACGCTCATGTCCGCCATCCAGCGTCTTTTCTACAGCACGCATTTTGATAAGTCCATGAAGGTCGGTGCCAGTGTCGTAAGCGCAAGGCGTTCCGGTTGCACGGCTACATTTGACGAGCTCAACAAGTTCTTTACGCTCTCCAATATGCCTGTTGCATCCAGCCAGTACTGGAATAACATCTACGGTTGGGAGCCGGGTGAAGCTGTTGCAGATAATGAAGGCACCCAGGTCATGCGCGTCCTCGCAAACAATATGACCTTCCTTATGAAGAGCATTGCCATGGGTAAAGAGAAGTTCGGTATGCCTGATATTGGTGAAGAGCGCGTCTGGAGAAATTTTATTTGATAACGCACGTTACAAAGCGCAGACCCTGTGATACAATGTCTCGGAGAATTGTGTGCTTTGGAGGTTATCGATGAAAAAGGCACTCATTGCTATTGGCGCAGTTATCCTGACACTTCTTCTTGTAGGATTTGCAGTTTTGTATAAATACGGTCCGTATTACGGCATATATATTATCAAGCCGTCGGCTTCACGATATGTCAAGATTTCGATGACGTATTGCGAATACGGCTATCTGGCTTCTACCGATGAATGGAAAAAGACTGAGGCCGACATTCTGGACAGAGCATCAGATATCAAGACTTTTGACGAGGCACACGCGCTGCTCGACGAAGCAGCTAAGGCCGCAGGCGGTCCTTCATCCAAGATCGTGCCGCCCGAAGACGTCGGATATGAGGAAGAAGATCTCATGCCATCGCTCTCACTTGATTCCGACGGCATCCTCTATGTGGATCTCGAGCCGATCTTTAATCCCGATAATATCCGCGAATACAGCAATACAGTCGTGGATTACTATAAAGAACATCAATCCGAAGTTAAGGGAGTGATCCTCGATTACAGGGATATCAACGGAATGAATATCGTTGCCGCTATGGGCGCGATCTCTCCGTTTGTAAATGACGGTACTCAGTTCAGTTTCAGGGCTCCGGGTCTTGATACTCCGGTCGCTGTTCGAGACGGAGTTGCCTCAACAGGCGGCGGATACACCGTCAGCGTAGATCCGGTCAAGGCTGATCCTTCTTGCCCGATCGCGATCCTGCAGGACGAGAATACGGTAAGTGCCGCCGAGATGTCGATCGTGGCATTTGAGGACAAGGATAACGTAAGGACCTTCGGTCACACGACTGCCGGAGCTTGTAACTCTTTGAACCCGACTATGCTTTATGACGGCGCGGTCATGTACGTTGTCGTCGGCCCGGTAGTGACCAAGAGCGGCAAGGAGATCCTGACTGACGGCCTCGCGCCTGACGTTGAGACCGTAACCTCCAAAGAGGCATACGATGCCGCCAGGGAATGGCTCCTCTCTGAGATCAAGTAAGACTTAAGTAAACGCCTCCTCCTATCCGGGGGAGGCGTTTTTGTGTGCTTCCGGCGTTTTGGCGCCCCAGGGGAGTCATCTGAGTTTTTGCGTTTTTGGAATGACTACCTAAGGACGTCAAAGCCGAAGTCTTTTCGGAATGACTCCATCAGGGAGTCAAAACCCAAACTCCCATTTTAAAATGACTACCTAAGGACGCCAAAGCCAAAACTGCAAATCTGGAATGACTACCTCAGGAAGTCAAAACCAAATCGGTCTTTTCGGAATGACTACCTTGGGGAGTCATTTTATGATTGCAGCTTTTCGAGTGGCGGCGCAGGGAAGTCATTTTGCGCGACGCGACTTAAGGCGCAGGATCAAAGTAAAAGTCCGGCCTATTTCGCTTGTCAGTTCCTTTTTAAATTAATAAAATAGATGTTATAATATGATAGGTTGCGGTGTTATTTGATAGAGGGGATATTGGGATATGATAGATCATTACGACGCGTTTATTTCTTACAAGCACGGGGAACTTGATTCAAAGATCGCAGAGCGTGTTCAGCACAAGCTCGAGCATTTCCACATTCCGGGAAAGATCGCCAAGAGGACAGGCAAAAAGAAGATCACGAGGATCTTCAGGGATAAGGAAGAACTTCCTATCACGTGTAATCTTACGGATACGATCTCTTACGCGCTTGAGCATTCCGACTACCTTATTGTTATCTGTTCGACCAGGACGAAGCTTTCCACATGGGTAACGCGTGAGATCAAGGTCTTTCTTGAGACGCATCCGAGAAACAGGGTACTCACTGTCCTTTGCGACGGCGAGCCGGGTGATGTTATTCCTGAGGAGTTGCTCTATGAGGAGCATGAAGTAACGGACGATAACGGTACGGTCCATAAGGTCAAGGTTCCTCTCGAACCTCTATCGTGCGATTATCGCATGTCTTTCCGAAAAGCAGACAAAGAAGAGCTTCCAAGGCTTGCTGCCCCGATCATTGGCTGTTCATATGATGAACTCATGAGAAGGCGCCGTGTCTACAGGATCCAGCGCGCTGCTGCGGTGGGTTCGGCAGTGCTCGCGGCTGCGATCGGTTTTGGATTTTATATGTATCACAGTAAAAAAGAGGTACAAAGGCATTATGAGGATTCGCTCAGAAGTCGCGCTCAATATTATTCCAGTGAATCGTTAAGATTATATGAAGATGATGAGGTAGTAAAGGCATTGCAACTTGCATTGGCTGCTGTTCCCTCTGAAGAGAATCCTGAAATGCCTGTAACATCATCTGGAATACGTGCTCTGACCAAGGCAACAGGAGCTTATATGCCGAAGTTGTCGTCGTTGTCTTATAAGCCTGAGTGGAATTATACAATGTCAGGTAAGATAAAAAAATTGGAAGTATCGTCTGAAGGATACTATCTGGCAGGAGGAGATGAGATCGGAAATATCAAATGTTGGGATACTTATAGTCATAAGGAGACTTTTAGTTCGCAAGATTTTTTGAATTTCGGATTTCCTAATGAAGATATATTGATAATTCTTACCGAAGAGAAAATGATCGCTGTATCGACCGAGGATGGAAGAGTTGTATGGGAGAATGTACCTGAATACATAACCGATTCAGACGATGTTTCGAGGTTTACTGACAATAGCAACAAGTTTGATGGAGGAATGTTGGAATTCAGGGACAATTATGTTTATACCATGCTGGCCAATGGAACCATCGTTAAAATAGACTTAAATACCGGTGAAAGGGTTTATACCAGTGACTATGATTTTGACAGTCCGACAACGAAATATTTTGCATCGGTAAATCAAGCAAGTATATCGCCTGATGGTAAGAAGGTAGCGATTTCTTTGGAAAGCGGTGGTGCCGGACTAGAGAATCGTCTTGTCGTATATGATTTTGAAACGTCGGAATATATAAGTGCTGAGAATGTATATGAATCCGAATTGGATCTGACATGGTGTGGGAATGATAATATTTTAATATCTACACTCAATAATTTTTACGGTATGACTACGGCCAATGTTTTGAGAGAGCATACAATCTATCTTGCCAATTACGATCCTCAGACCTGTAAGGAAAAATGGACTCTGGATTATAAACATTATGCTGAGAACAGATTAAGAGGAAAATTCTATCATCCTGAAGGCAGTGATTCTGTCGTTTACTGTGTTGGTAAGAATTTGGCGAATATTGATCTTGAAACAGGAGAGGTGATCAATTCTTTCATTTGCAGTGATGATATAGTTTCTGTCTTTGATGATGGTGGAAGTTCTGTAGCTCGGATAATAACGTCGGATGGACAATATGGTATATGCAATTCAGATGATAGTGGTGAATTCATCAATGTTTTCCAGTGCTTTTCCAACAATATCGATAAGGCTGTCTACAATTATTATGGTGTATATACAGTTGAGTTTAACGACAATATAATTACTTGTTACAGGAATGATGTTTATGACAGGAACTGGACCTGCATTGGTCATCAAAAAGATAAATGGGATGATCTTGGCTTGAGCATTAACAAATATGTTTATGGTGATACATTACTGATCGAGTCTTATGAAAGAATTAAAAATCCGGTGGACGATAAGACTCAGCATTATACACTGACCGTTATAGATCAGAATGCCGGTGAGGTTATAGACAAATTTGATCTGGATGGTTCATTTTTTGATTACTATGGATTGGTAAAAGTTGATGAATATTGCTATATATTCAGCAATGTGGATTATGATGCGAAGATCTTGAAGTTTGATCTGGATAAGGGTAAAGTTGTCGATGAATTCGATGCTTGCGATGAGAGTCTTTATTCACTTCAGGTTAATTGTACTGCTGAGAGATTTTTTTATCCAGTAAAAGATACTAATAGAAATGCATGCATTCGTGTTTTTGATCCTGCTACAGAGAAGTTCGAGGATTATGCTCTCAATTTCGAGTATTCATCGCTTGATCTGTTACGAGGTATGTATATTACTGACGATGGACAGAAAATGTTGTTTACCACGTCAGATGGTAAAGCACATATTCTAGATATGGAAAAGAACAAAATAAAGACGATAGAATTCGATGACGGATTCCAATATGAAAATGCCTATATTAACAATGATTATATTTGTATGGCTAATAAGGAAACAGTAAAAATATTCTCTTTGAAGGATTATAAGGAGATTAGTTCGATAGAATGTGGTCAGCTTGGACCTCGTGCTTTCTACGAGCAGGATGGAATCTTATATATAGTTTTCGAATCGGATTTATTGGGCAAATATAAGATTGATGACGGATCATTATTAGACATTACTGAATTGAATTTTGGCTTTGAAACAGTTGATATTGAATTCATCGTTTTAAAAGACAAACTGCTGATCGATAATCATATAGCAGCAGCAGTAATAGATACCAATGAATTCGTACAGACTGAAGTAATCTATTATTTCCTAAGTTATCACGAAGGAACAAACAGGTATTATGACTATTCCAACCATAAGAGTATGGCTTATAAGATAGGCTACTTTGATTGCTACACAGTCGAAGACCTTGTCAAGAAGGCCAAGGATATGCTTGACGG
>CADCPU010000323.1 GCA_902803365.1 Oscillospiraceae bacterium | reverse complement strand
GCTGTGAGCAACGATAACGAAGTTTCCGTCAGGTGCCTGATACTTGAATGTAGCTGTAACAGGTGCGTTAGCTGTGATAGGTGCGCCATTATCATCTACGAGTGTAGCGTCAAATACTTCTGCGAATGTGAGATCTGAAGCCTTAGCGTCGATACCGAGCTTGTCGATAGCGTTCTGAAGTGCTGCTTCAAGAGAATTACCGTCTGTGCCGATGAGTGCTGCAGGTGTGCCTGCCTTATCAATATCAGCCTTTGCTCCAGCAAGTGCATCGTCGATCTTAGCGACGTTTGTTGTTGTACCCATTGATGTTGTAACGAGGTTAGCTGTGATGTCCTTGTCACCGGATGTTGCTGCGACTACCTCAGGTCCTGTACTCCTCTCGATACTCTCAACTGCCAAAACTGGCGAGCACAACAATGCCATTGTTACTGCAACTGCAAGTACGGTTTTGAAAATCTTCATAATCAATGCCCCTTTTCAATTCAATATTTATATTTCCTAACAATTACCCAACTTCCTTGGCCAATACCAGGAATCGGCTCGTACGATCTCCCCAGAGACAAGAAGACAAAACTAAGATGCGATCTCCGTACTTAGGCTTGGCTTCTTCCACTAGTCGGACTTCCGAACCTGATCGCGAATATACGTCATCAATAAATTTTGCGTATTCTTCCGCAATCGTAAAGTTATTATAATACAATAAGTGTTTATTGTCACTAGGAAATGTTGCAAAAATTTGATACTTCTTTATTTCCTTTGGAGTGAAGATCACAATGTAGCGATTTTCGTCAAAAAAGCCATCTTCAGTCACTGTGGCCTGCATGGTTCCGAACATCGTGCCATTGCTCATTCTGTGGCCATAGACGACAGTCATGATATCAGAAAAGTCATCACTATTATACTGATGCTCAACAAAAAGGGAACCCTCTTTACTGTACTCACCTACTGCATCCTTATAAAGGTATGTAGTGTCGTCAGTAGGACTTCTCAGTATCGGGAGACTGATCTCAGGTGAAGTCATGTAGAGCCAGCCGATAATATCGGGATTTACGGCCTGGAGCTCATCGAAGTTGACCGGACAAGTGATCTCGTCAATGGTCGTCTCGTTAGTCGAAGTTTCCGTTGTCTCCCCTGTCTTTGTCTCTTCAGTTTCCTCTTCGATACTCTTGATCACGCTCTCCATAACGGAGTCATCGATAGAAGGGTATGTGAAATCCGTGTAGGTCGGAGTAGGTGCGGCGGTCTTGGTCGGACCCAAGTAACCGTTACCCCATAGGTAGTATATTATAAGGCCGGCACTTGCAATGAACAAAAAACAGGCCATGCCTATCCATATGATCCTTTTATTCATAAGTCCGCCTCCTTTTCCTTTTGATTCTTATAAATATTCCTTTATATATTACACTTCATCAAGAAGCATCTCATTGTTATATCTTACCCTGTCGAGCACCCCGGGTCCGAGCTCATCCTCTATGAGTTCGACAGCATCCCTGAGGCACGGCACCCTGGTATCCAGGTTATGGCAATCCGATCCCAGCAGATCAATCTGTCCTTTTTTCATCATCTTGAGCGCCTTGCGCCTCGTTCCCCTGTCAAGGAAGAATTCGGCATTCGACTGTATAAGTATCGACGGATCTTCGATCAGCTCTCTGACCAATCTCTTATCCTGATCAAGGTATCTCTCTATATGAGCGATTATCACCTTGAGATCCTGCTGATTTATAAGTTCTCTTATCTCATCTACAATAGTGGGTGTCCATTCGCGGAACGACGGCTCGATCAGGATGAATCTGCTCTTACCGATGCAAAGCTTACTTACTTCTTCGCTCCTTCCGATGCCCCTGTAGTAGTGGACCTCCGCCCCAAGATAAAGATCCCGGACTTCTTCTCCTGTGCTTGCTATCTTCTCCTTCAGTTTCTCCATCGCACTGCTGCGTTTTCGAAGAAAAGTATCGGGATCATTCATATCCGCATAGAAGTGAGGTGTCAGGAATACCGAACCGATATGCTGCATATCTTCCCTCTTGAGCATCTGCAAAGACATCTCTTCATCTTCGCTTCCGTCATCAACACCGGGGAGAATGTGCGTATGTACATCGATCATTTGCGATAACCGTAACCCT
>CADCPU010000322.1 GCA_902803365.1 Oscillospiraceae bacterium | reverse complement strand
TAGTCGATCATCTCGTCTGTCATGCCCGGATATACGCCGATCCAGAATGTATCGTTCATGATCCTGTCGGTATTCTTGAGCTCGCCTACTACTCTGTAGCCTTCGCCTGTCTTTCTCATCTCGTCAAAGCAAGGGTGCTTTGTGAGGTTACCTGCAAAGAGTCTTCTTGTCTGAACACCGTGGCTCTCAACGTAATCAACTACCTTAAAGCTGTCTACGCCTTCCTTACATGTGATGAGGAAGCCAAACCATGAAGGCTCGGAATTCTCGCAAGGCTCAGGAAGGATGAGCTTATCCTCAGTGCCCTTGAGCTGCTCCTTGAGTCTGTCGAAGTTATGTCTTCTTCTCTCTACGAAGCCAGGGAACTTAACGATCTGAGCGCAACCGATGGATGCCTGAAGATCTGTAGCCTTGAGGTTGTAGCCGAAGTGTGAATATACGTACTTATGATCGTATCCGAGAGGGAGTTCGCCGTACTGCTTGTCGAATCTGTGGCCGCAGACACCGTCATGACCTGAAGGACATACGCAGTCTCTACCCCAGTCACGGAAGGATCTGATAGCCTTGTGAAGGATAGGATTGTTCGTGTAGACTGCACCGCCCTCACCCATTGTCATGTGGTGCGGAGGATAGAAGGAAGATGTTCCGATATCACCGATAGTACCCGTGAACTTCGTAACCCCGTCGATAGTATACTTGGAACCCAATGCATCGCAGTTATCTTCTACGAGCCAGAGGTTGTGCTTGTCACAGAATTCCTTAACAGCCTTAAGATCGAACGGATTACCGAGTGTATGAGCGATCATGACAGCCTTTGTCTTCTCTGAAAGAGCTGCCTCGAGCATCGTTACGTCGATGTTGTACTGAGGGATCGTAACGTCTACGAATACAGGGATCGCACCGTACTGGATAACAGGAGCTACTGTCGTAGGGAAACCTGCAGCGACCGTGATGACCTCATCACCTCTGTTGATCTTGCGGTCTCCGAGGAGAGGGCTCGTCAAAGCCATGAATGCGTTAAGGTTAGCTGAAGAACCGGAGTTAACGAGAGAGCAGAATCTTACTCCAAGATACTCTGCAAAAGCCTTCTCGAACATATCCGTGTATCTTCCGGATGTAAGCCAGAACTCGAGTGAGCTGTCTACGAGATTAACCATTTCCTCGTGACCGTAAACTCTTCTTGCATAAGGGATCCTGTCACCTTCCTCGTAAGCCTTGCCGTTATTGTGATACTTGTCGCAATAGTCCTTGACCATTCCGAGGATCTGCTGTCTTGCTTCCTGTTCCGACATATTTTCGAACATAAATCATTACTCCTTGTTACTTTGTTATATATTCGCCATTGATAAAAGCCTTGATCTGGGTGTCCATGATATCAGGGATCTTCGTGAGGTCTCCCGCCTCATAGACCTTTGTCCATTCACAGACTCTCGCGATAGCTTCGTTGATGTCCCATGTGGCCTTCCAGCCCATCGCTCTCTTGATCTTGCTGCAATCGAGCTTCAGGAAATTAGCTTCGTGAGGTCCTTCCTTATCTGCCTTGTCGACACGCTTTACACCGCCCATGTTGTTGACGAACATGTTTACGATATCACCTGTCGTTACGCAGTCGCTGTCATCAGGACCGACATTATACCACGATGCGAGACTGCCGTCCTCATACTGCTTCTTGACGATCATGAGATAAGCCATTACAGGCTCGAGAACATGCTGATAAGGTCTCGTCGAATAAGGATTTCTTACTACGATGTCATTGTGTGAGAGATAAGCCCTTACACAGTCCGGGATGATCCTGTCATTGGCAAAGTCGCCTCCGCCGATCACATTACCCGCTCTTGCCGTGGAGATCGCGATCTTACCGTCTTCAAAGAACGAAGACTTATAGCTGTGTGTCGCAAGCTCGCTGCAGGACTTGGAATTCGAATAAGGATCAAAACCGTCGAGCGGTTCATTCTCCCTGTATCCCCACTCCCATTCGTTGTTCTTATAGACCTTGTCAGTCGTTACGTTCAGGAACGATTTAACGCAATCGGTGAGCCTTACGCACTCAAGGATATTGACCGTTCCCATGACATTGGTCTCATACGTATATCTGGGATCTTTGTAGGAATCGCGCACGATAGGCTGCGCTGCCATATGTATTACGATCTCAGGCTGAGCCTTCTTGAATGCATCATAAAGAGCATCAAAGTCTCTTATGTCGCCGATGACCGAATTCATCTTGTCTTTTACTCCCGCCATATCGAAAAGTGCGGGATCAGTCGGGGCTTCCAAAGAATAACCCGTAAGTTCGGCACCCCATGAAACGAGCACCCTGCACATCCAACTCCCCTTAAAACCGGTATGTCCGGTGAGGAAGACTTTCTTACCCTTAAAAAACTCGGAAATCTCCATCTTACTCCTCCCAGATCATCCAAGGCGCCTTGCCTGATTCGATGAGGGACTCGAGGAGTTCCTTGTCACGCTTAGTATCCATGCACTTCCAGAAACCTGTGTGGACAAAAGCATTGAGCTGACCGTCCTTGGCGAGATTCTCGATAGGAGCCTTCTCGAAAACGGTCGAATCTCCTTCGATATAGTTGAAGATCTCAGGCTCGAGTACCATGTAGCCGCCGTTGATGATGGCACCGTCAGTCTCGCTCTTCTCACGGAATCTCAATACGGATCCGTCCTCTGCCATATCAAGGCATCCGAACTGCTGACCGGCATTGATGGCAGTCATCGTAGCGATCTTGCCCTTCTGCTTGTGGAATTCGATGAGTTTGTTGAGATCTACGTCACAGACGCCGTCACCGTATGTGAGCATGAACGGCTCATCACCGATGTACTTCTGGATCCTCTTGATCCTTCCGCCTGTCATAGTGTTAAGGCCGGTATCAATAAGCGTGACCTTCCAAGGTTCCGTATGGTTCTTGTGAACGATCATCTTATTCTCGGCCGTGAAATCAAAAGTTACGTCGGAGTTATGCAGATAGTAATCCGCGAACCACTCCTTGATGACATACTGCTTGTAACCGCAGCAAATAATAAAATCGTTGAAACCGAAAGCCGAATAGTACTTCATAATGTGCCAGAGAATAGGCTTAGAGCAGATCTCTACCATAGGCTTCGGCTTGAATTGGCTCTCTTCACTGATCCTTGTTCCGAATCCGCCTGCCAATATTACAACTTTCATATCTGTCGCTCCTCCATGATAAGTAGGCATAGTCCACGTACATTATATATTATTATTTAAAAATAATGCACTACAAAATGATGTCAATTCGCCTAATTTGACGACTCAAAGCAAAACTCTGTTGCCCATATGTCCAAACTAAAAGACGCCCCGTCGCAGAACAAGTGCGATCGAAGCGTCTTATTAAGTTCTTTCTATCAGGACCAGATATCCGTCGGATCGTGACCGTAGTCACCGGAGATAGCTGTTATCTCAGGAGGTACAGGCCTGTCGAACGGTGCACCCTCAGCTGAGTAGAATACTCTTACCTGGCTGCCGTTGCAGTTCTCGAAGATCCACTTTGCATCTGCAACAGTGAGACGGATACAACCGTGGGATACGGATTTACCGAGGTTCCTGAACTGTCTTACGGACTGGCTGTTAGGGTTGCCGTTCTGGTAATACCATACGGAGTGGAAGAGGTAGTTGCCAGTGATCCTGGAGCAATACTGTCCGTAAACCTTATCCTGGAGTTCTCTCCAAGCCTGGAGTCTCTGGATGGTAAATGTACCGGAAGGTGTGCTCTGGTTAGCAGAGGACGAACAGATGAAAGCCTTGACAGGTACGTTGAATCCGCCGTCATCACCCTTTGCGTATACCATGACCGTGTTTGTCGTGCAGTTTACTGTGAGATAGTAGGAAGACTGAGGTCCGATGATATCTCTTACGTCCTGGCAGAGAACACCGTTGTCTGCGAAGAAATACTTGAGACCGTCGATATACTTCCAGCCCTTTACCATTGCCTTGCCGTTGTTCGGATCGAAGTAATAGCGCTGGCCGTCGATCGTCTGCCATCCGGATACGAGTCCGTCGCCGTTGCTGTATACGCGGCCTGCGAGAGAATCGCTCCAGCCGTTAGGGAATATCGCAGCAACACCTACGTGCTTACAGTACTTGGCGAACTCTTCGCTCTCGAAAACGAAATCGAGGAAATCGCCCTTGCCGTTTTTCGAGATCTGAGAAGACTGCCACGAAGCCTCTTCGTTTGAAGGAACGCGGCCGAAAGCTGCGCGGTATACGGAATCGATATATTCGACATTGTTCTTCTTGAGATCCTTGAACTCCTGTGTTCCGAGGAGCTGCTTGATGAACTGCTTGGCAGTCAT